>DATDRC010000066.1:0-28273 GCA_035291985.1 Patescibacteria group bacterium | reverse complement strand
CCCTCGCGCCCGGAAACGTCCTCCAGGAACCAGAATAATCTTTCGGAGTGGCCCCAACCACAGGTCGGCGGCATACCGTACTCCAGCATCTCGACAAAATCGGGATCCATCATCTGCGCTTCCTCATCACCTTCTTCCCGGGCTTTTTGCTGCTCCGTTAACCGCGCTCTCTGATCCACCGGGTTATTCAACTCCGAATAGCCATTCCCAATTTCCGACCCGGCGATAATGACATGGAATCTCTCCGTCACTTCCGGGTTCTCCGGTTTGCTCTTCGCCAACGGCGACATAAACTTCGGTTCATTGGTGAGAAAAGCCGGTCCGGCAATATCCTTCCTTACCAACTTCCATAGATTATCAATCAATCTGGCCCGATTAATATCCCCTCCCAACTTTAGCCCCTTCGCCTTCACCACTTTCATCATCGCCCCATCGGTCGAGCTGAAAATATCAACCCCCAGTTTTTCTTTAATCACCTTGGCGTAGTCGATTTCTTCCCATTCATCCGCCAAATCATAAGTCATCCCCCGGCTGGTAAACTTCGTCCGCCCATAAACCTCACGGGCCACGTACCGATACATCTCTTTGACGAACTTCATGCCGTCGTGATAGTCGGCATAGGCCCAGTACCACTCCAGTTGGTAGTATTCCGGCAGGTGTTCATCATCCATACCCTCATTCCTAAAGTTCGGCCCCAGGGTATATATTTTTTCGAAACCTCCAGCCAATAGTCTTTTCTCATACAGCTCGGTTGAAATTCGCAGGTAAAAATCCTGATCCAAGGCGTTCATGTGAGTTACAAAAGGTCGCGCATCGGCGCCCCCGACAGTTGTCTCCAAAACCGGCGTCTCTACCTCGATAAAACCATGATCTTTCATGAATTTCCGGTTCGCCTCCCAAAACCTCGCTTTTCGTTCAAATCTTTCCTTTTTCTCCGGGCTCATCAGTAGATCGAGATAGCGCTTCCGAAACGCCGTCTCCGGGTCCCTGATCCCCGCCCATTTTTCCGGCAAAGGTCTTAGCGATTTAGTCAGCAATTTTATTGTCGCCGCCAAGACCGACACTTCACCCGTTTTGGTCTTAACGATTTCCCCGAAAACTTGAATAAAGTCACCCACATCCAAAAGTTTCAGATCACCAAAACCCAAGACCTGCTTTTCTCTACTCGTCGGCTCAATCGCCTCAGCCCGGATAAACAACTGAATTTTCCCCGACTGGTCATAGAGATGACCAAAGGTAAGCTTGCCATGCTCCCGCCAACTGACAATTCTACCCGTTAGATTAAGGCTCTTGCCCTCATATTTAGGAAAATTAGCCACCACTTCGCCATTAGCCGCGTCTTTCTGGCTCCTGGCCGGGTACAAATCAATACCTAAGCGAGTTAGTTCTTCAATCTTCCGCCGCCTCTCCGCTAGGATTTCATCAATTCGGCTAGCCATATCAACACATTTTACCCTGTTCTCCTCCTCTCTTGCCATCATCAGGCTCGAGTAGTACTATAAGTCATGCACAACAAGGAGAATTGTTTATCCATTATGGACAAACCACGCTTTGACCCTTGGACTACTACACTCTACCGAACCACCATCAAAGTCAGGAGGGGAGATATTGGAAATGTCACCGGCAAGAATCTATTGGAATTTTACTGCCACACGGGACAACTTATGCAGGCTCCAATTTCCAAATTTATAGTGCCAAGAGAACAACTCCATTCACTTTTCGACACCATCGACACCCTCGTCCATCTTGACTCCAACCAAGTTTGGACAATTTTCACAAATCCTTACGACCTCGACATTATTGACTATTAAATTCCAGGCAACGCCTTCGTTTCAATCTCTTTTTTGATCCTTTCGACAAAAGCCGGAAGCTCCATTGTCCCCCCATCTTTCTGTCCATGGGCGCGGACAGAGACCTGACCGCTTTCGGCTTCTTTCTCGCCAACAATAAGCATATAAGGAATTTTCATCGCTTCGGCGTTTCTAATCTTTTTGCCCAAGCTCTCCGCCTCCTCCGCCGTCTCGTAGCGAATTCCGGCTTCTTTCATCGCCGTTCCAACTTCCCTGGCATAGTCAGCCGTCTTTTCGCTAACCGGCAAGACCGCTACCTGGACAGGCGACAGCCACACCGGTAAATTGCCATTGAAATGCTCTAACAAAAAGGCGGCGCTTCTTTCTATCGCCCCGATACTCGACCGGTGCACCACCAGCGCTAGTTTTTCGCTTCCGTCTTTATCGATAAATTTCAAATCAAACCGCTTCGGCATAACAAAGTCATACTGAACCGTAAAAGCGGTGTCCTCCTGGCCATTGATTTTCTTCATTTGGATATCAATCTTCGGTCCATAAAATGCCGCCTCGTCCGCCGCCTCAAAAAAGTCGCACTGCCGCTCCCTTAATACCTGGCGCAGTCCCTCCTCGGCCTTATCCCACGCCGCCGGATCGTCGTAATATTTCTTTGTCTTCGCTCGATCACCCAAAGACAGGCGATAACGGTAGTTCTCGCCCATTTTCAATCCGAAAACACCGGCCACATACTCGATTAGGTCGAGAGCCAGTTTAATTTCAGTCTTCATTTGCTCCTCGTCGGCGCAAATGATGTGGGCATCGGCCAAGCAGAACGACCTAACCCTAGTTAACCCCGACAAAACCCCGGATAATTCGTAGCGATAGAGTTTGGCCAACTCCGCAATTCGCATCGGCAGCTCGCGATAGCTTCTGGGGCGGGACAAAAACAATTCAAAGTGGTGCGGGCAGGTCATCGGCCGGAGCATAAACTCTTCCTCTTCGACCTGGATCGGCGCGTACATTGTTTCTTTGTAATAGGGATAGTGGCCCGACTTCTTATACAAATCTATCTTGGCAATATCGGGCGTCATCACGTGCTGGTAGCCCCAGGCCAGTTCGGTATCGACAATAAATCTCTCCAGTTCCCGTCGGAAAGTCGTCCCCCGAGAGGTCCACAGCGGCAAACCCTTGCCAACCGTATCCGAAAAAGTAAACAGATCCAATTCCCGCCCCAAAACCCGATGGTCGCGTGGGTCAAGATTTTCTTCCAGCTGGTTTGCTTTTTCGTCCGCCATAATGGCTCTATTCTACTCCACGGAAAGCTTCAAGTATTTGCGTTTTCCCACCCGCACTACATTCTCACCGCTATTCAGACTCAGTTCTTTGACGTCGTTCTCAACCCTGGTTTCATTTAGGTAGATTCCTCCCTGTTCGAGCAGACGGCGAAACTCCGATTTGCTTTCAACTAAATTATTTTCCAAAACAAAGCCAACTAGTTCATCCATCAGTAGCTTCAGGCTGGTCAGTTTCACCACCACTACGTCCTCGGCCGGCTGCTTACTGACCACCGTCGTCGCAAAGTGGGCCTCGGCTTTTTTAGCCGCTTCCTCATCATAAAGCTCGGTGACGATTACCCGGGCTAATTCCTTCTTAATGACCATCGGATTCTCCCCACCCGAAAGCCTTTTTTTATACTCCTCGACTTCTTTCGTCGGTAGTGATGTCGCCAAGACAAAGTACGATTCGATCACCTCATCAGAGATCGACATCACCTTGCCATAAATGTCCTCCGGGGTATCGGTCAGATAAATTCCGTTCCCCCAGGTTTTGCTCATCTTCCGGCCATCGGTGCCGGGCAGGAACTCATTTTCAATGATAAACGACTCTTTCTTGCGTAAGTTTTTTTGTAGGGTTCTCCCTGCCTGCATGTTGAAGACCTGATCGGTCCCGCCAATCTGAATATCGGTATCCAGGAAATATGAGTCATAGCCCTGCATTACCGGGTAGATCACCTCCGGCAGCGAGATACTCTTTCCCTCCGTCAGCCGCTTCTTAATTAGTTCCCGACTGATAAAGTCATTTAAACTAAAGTGGCGCATCAGCTTCACTACCCCCGGAAAATTGATGCTCTGGAGCCAGTCACTGTTATGAACCAGTTTTACCTTCGAGAAATCCAGGAATTTCTCGGCTTGTTCCTTGTATGTCTTAAAGTTCCCCTCGATCTGTTCATAAGTCAGCACCGGCCTCTCGCTCTCCTTATCCGAAGTGTCGCCAATCAGAGCCGTAAAATCACCGATCAAGAAGGTGACCTTGTGGCCCAGTTCGACAAACAGCTGCAGTCGCCGCAATGGGACGGCATTCCCCAGATGGATCCTGGTCGAGGTCGGATCAATCCCGAAATAAACATTTAATTTTCTGCCCGAGGTCAGTAATTGTTCCAAAGCCTCTTTACCGGGAATAATATTCGCCACCCCCCGGCTCAAAATCTCTTCAATTTTTTCGTTATCTGCCTTGTTATACATGTTTGTCAAAAACAAATATTCACTACAATTTTACTACAGATCAAGGGGGGAGCGCTCCTAAATTCGAAGTATGGGCGTCAAAGAGCAGTGGGCTCCACCGTATCCATTGGTGATGGCGCTCAAATCGCCGTCCACGACCTCCACCCCCCGCTTCTCAAATTCCCCCTTCAGATAGCCATCGCCGTAGATGGTCAACATGACGCTTTTCTCATCCAACACCACATAGTTTGCCTGGTAGTTCAGTTGTTGTTCTCGGGTCAAAGGAATGATGTCCGCTCCTGACTCCAGCAGATAATCGGCAAAAGTACCTCTCGGTTCCAATCTCACTCCATTAGAGTTTTCCACTACTTCCAGCAATGTTCTTTCGTGAGCCTCTTCCATTAATACAACTGCGGTATTTTTTGGACCGGGCATATAGAAAGTGTCCAAATGCATGGTTGTTTGGTGCTCACGCAAACCCGCGTCTCTCTCGGGATGATAAACCGCAAACATCCTGAAGCCGGCACCCAAAACTGACGGTGCAATTTGCTCAACACCGGCTAGATTCGATCTGCCACCAACTCCCACAAAGCAGTTGCCCCTATGGACAATCGTATCTCCACCTTCCAGTCTGCCCAAACCGGTTACCACCGTCGTTTTGATATTAGCCAGTAATGATTCCGTCGCTATCATCCACAAATCTACTTCTGGACGGCGAATTTCATGCATCATGTTTGACCAAAGCAAGATGTCGCCCACCACGTTGCTTTGATCCCGTCCAAATAATAGGTTCGCCATCGGCAGAAAATCGGTATCCACTTGGGCCAGAATCGCATTCAACCTAATCGCCCCCTCTTCTCCGTAAAGGGCCGCGTCTTCGACCAGGACCTCCGCGATACAATCACCCACCTCTCTCATACCTCTTCCATACTTATGAACAAGAGTGTCAGCCTTTGCAATAATTCTCCCCCTCAGTTCCGCCAAACTTTTGGCTGGCATCACTCCACCTCTTCTTAATAACGCCTCCGTTGCCAAGTCTCTCACCCTGATTACACAACAACCTCTTCTTTCAAGCGTGTCATGAAAGGCCTCGTACTGCCTTCTTGCCAACAGCACGTCCATCTTGTCGAAAAACAAACTGTGCTTTTCCGGAATCAAAGTTGCCAAAACTGCTTCTACCCCGGTCGGACCCCAAGATAAAGTCGTCGCCAACCAATCCACTTCTTCATTTATACCCACCTCATTCCTTCCTAAGGCCTCTCTTCTTTCCGGATTTTGTCTGCTCATAACAAAAAACCCGCCATTAGAGCGGGTATTCCGTTAAATCATTGCTAATTGTTCTACGCCGACGCACTTGCATCCTACAACAAATATAACACGAAATATCAAGTCAACAAAACGTCTTCTCAGACCGAATCCTTCGCACCCGTTCCCAAACCCAGTACAACTCAATCTCTCCGATCAAGCCATCAACATAATTTGGATCAAAGTCTTGCCGTAGTCGCTCCAAGTCAGTAAGCAGTGAATCATCAACGCTATCGCCCCTATACAGGTCGCGAATAATCGATTGTTGATAAGGAAAGTTTAGTTCTGGCAGGAAAGAAAAACCGCTATCCACCACTTGGGTACCATCTTGGGTAATCAGAAAATCATTGCTGACCCTGTCGCCAACCCCAAAAATATAATCGGCCAGAGCCAGTCGCCTCCAGAACAAGCGGTCACCACCATCCAGTTTCTTTTTACCAAAATGATAAATCTCCATGTTTTTTATCACTTTCCAATATGGCCGAATTACACCCTTATCTCCCGGCTCAAGTTGCCAAGGAAAGACGGGGGCCACCCCCTGCCAACCCAAAAAGTCACAAAAACGGTAATAAGCCACATCCCGATACAATTCCTGCGGCTTCGGAACCCTCGGATCTACACTCACCAATAGTCCTTTTTCCGGTCGATACAGTCCTGACATTATTTCTCCATTGCTGTCAAACTCTATCACCAACGCTACCTGATGCGTTCCGACAAGAACCTCTACAACCCTACCACTACTATCCACGGACCGATGTGCCCACCACTCCTTTTTCATGGGCCAAGGATATCACACGGCCCAATCCGAAACGACTTTTTGATAAATCCCAGCCGCTTTCTCCACCTGATCCGGATAGCAGTATTCATTCACCACGTGACACTGTTGTTTCTCACCAGGTCCAAAAATAATCGCCTTCACTCCCAGTTCGGAAAGAAAACCCATATCGGCAGAACCCTGGCTGACTGTCAATTTCACCTTACCCACTGTCTTCTTTATCACCGTGATTAGTTTGTCATCTGCTTTTGTAAAACCAGACGGCGCCGCCGGAAAGAGCAATTCCACCTTAACACCTTGCTTCTTTCCCAAACTTGCAATCTTTGAAAATGCCTCTTCGTGAAAACCGGGGACAGATCGCACGTCAAAAGTCGCCCGGCAACTCGATGGGAATTTGTTCACCGACTCCACCACGACTATTTCACCACACCCCCTTACTCCCGCCTCTATTGAGGTGAAAACGCCGACCGTCGGCGGATCGAATATTTCGCTTTTGTATTCTTTCTGCCATCTTTTCATTTCTTCTTCTAACACATGTGCAAACTCTAGCATTTTTTTCACTGCATGGATTTTTATGTCCCCTGGTCTGCTCGCATGTCCCGAATCTCCGGTCGCTGTCGCGACCAAAAACAAGTTTCCCCGGTGTCCGTGTTCCACTTCAGACAATCCCGTCGGTTCCGTAAATATGGCCCCAATCTGTTCATATTTTTTGTGATAGCCCCTCTCTTGAAACCATTTGGCAAAGTTATTCGTCCCCGAACCATCTTGCTCTTCTCTAACTACGTAGGTAAACCACAAATCAACCTCCGGTTTCGCCTTTGAAAATGCTTCACAAGTTAACATTGCCGCCGCCAACCCCGACTTCATGTCACTGGCTCCCAACCCCACCAATTTATTTTTGACCATCGTCGGCACCAGGGGATCGAATTTCCAGAGCGAGCGGTCACCAGCCGAAACCGTATCCATATGCGAATTAAAGATAAAAGCTTTCTTGGAATTATTTCCGGGCAAAAAGACGATCAGATTATCTCTTTGGAAATTTGCTTTTATTTTCCTCTTCCGAAACCAACCGGCAATAAACATTGCCAATTTCTTTTCCTCACCGCTGTAAGATCTAATTGCAATTAATTGTTTTAACAAGGTTAGGCCATCCATATCAAAGTTTCTCTTTTGCTAATATCTCTAGCTCAGTAAAGAATTCCTTCGCTTTCTCCACCGACGCATCATCACCAAAGTTAATTGCAGTTAAGTCAAGCGATCTTCCAAAAGGCAACACCTCCTGGTTACTTACCATCGCCACACAACCATCTTTAGCGTTTTTGGGATCGAGATATTCAGAAAGTGTCTCGTAAACTCGTTCGAAATTAGTCGGTCCGCTTGTTGCCACATGGTAGTGCCAGTATGCGTAAGATTTCCCCTCGAAATGTTTTTCCGCGATTCGGACCACCATTCCGTGAATGAAATCCAGCGCTCCCGGTCGGACGTTATCTTCCAAAAAGTACCCCCCCTTAAAATCAAAACAGTGGTGCCCAAACACGCCAAGCTCTTGCAGTGCCGGCACCAAGATATCGTCAACCATTTTCATCATTCCAATTTGTTCGTCACTTGGCTCAAAGGGGAAGTATCCCCCAACATAAGAGTTGTCTGCAGAAATTGCCCCTAAAACAAATGACTTTTCGGCCATTTGACCGTCTTGAACAAAAACGTGAATCGAACCATCTTCTCCATCAACTTTTTCCTCTACCACCCACTCGCCACCCAAAAATCCGTCAAAATCGGCCAGTTTTCTCGTAACCTCATCCACTTTTCCTATCACTACATTGCTTTTCAAGTCTGTCCCTCCAGTACCATTTTCTGTTTTTATCATCGCCCCTTTCCCTTCAGTCAATAACGCAGAAACTGCAACGATCGTTTCCGTAAGACTGTGACAAATAACCCCTCTCGGCATTGGGATTCCCAACCCTTCACACAGCCTTCTGAACCCCGGCTTGGATCCAACCTTGATCGCCATCTCCGGATTGCCACAAGTCGACTCGATACCCAAAGCTCTCACCAAAGACAATTCATGCTCTGTCACGTTAAAAAACTGAAGCTTCGGTTGTCGGCCCTTTAACAACCAATATTGTTCCATTTTCTTCAAACAATCTTGATTTGTCGGATCAAGTAAGTTCTCAGAAAGACAGCCCGCTCCTGTTTGTTCGATCACTAGGTAATCAGGTAAATCAAAACCCAATATGTCCCTCAAATATCCCTCAACATATAGCCGATTAAGTGGAAAATCAGTCACCACCAAATCACCTTTCGTGGTTGTGTTACAACCTCGCATATAAGCCTGCTCCGCCGGATCTCCAAACAAAATCGGCGCCGACTGCGACTCCACTAAAATAACCGGTTGTCGATATCCCCACTTTTTCACCTCACTTTTTTTCAGAGTCTCGCTCATTTCTATATGTATTTAATAACAAAAAAATCCCCCGTCTATTTCGAAAATATCAAAACAGACGGGGGACTCTTTAAGTCGGTACCACCCCTAATGAACTTATTCCTGCTATTTCGGGCTTACCCGTCTTGTATTTCTCCAAGAGGCTCGGAGATCGCGACTCCCCTCAAACGCCTTTATACAATTTCCCCAATACTAATTTAAAAATCAGCAGTTGTCAAATCAAAACCGCTCCTACATCTTTTCCACCACCTCAATTCCCAAAAGTTTCAACCCTGTTTTGATTATTTGTCCCACTGCATTGTTTATCGTTAATCTTCTACCCTTATATCTTCCTCCACCCGCGATCGGGTTTTTACTATAAAAAGAATTATATTTCTGTGACAGTTCAAATAAGTAGGAGCACACTAAATTTGGAGCCAAATCTTTTCCGGCTGACTCAACTACTTCAGAAAATCTGGCAATCCACCTTAGAATTGATTTTTCAGTGTCTGATAACTCATCTATTATCACTTCCGCTTTATCGTCGTTAGCTTTTCTCGCCACTCCTTTGGTTCTGACATAAACATAATTCAAGTAAGGCCCGGAATCCCCCTCAAAAGAAATTGAGCTTGCCAGGTCAAAAGCCATATCCGTCATTCTTCCGACTTTCAAAATAGAATACTTAACACTACCCACACCAAGCTTTTCCGAAACCGATTCTTCCTCTTTCTTTGTAAAGCCCCTCTCTTTAATTACCTTACTGATTTCATCTTTGGCCGAGTCCAAGAGCTGGTCAATATAAACTACGTTTCCCGTCCGACTACTCATCTTCCCCTGTCCCTTGATCGACATATATCCATAAGGGATATGGGAGAAATCGCTAACTTTTCCAATCCCCAACTGTTCACAGACCGCGAACATTTGTTTCAGGTCTAATGATTGCTCCGGACCAATCACCCAAAACAACCGATCAGCTTTGTATGTCTTTTTTTTCAACGAAGTCAACGCTAGATCCTGAGTAATATAAAGAGCCGTTCCATCAGACTTAATTACAATTGTGTCCGTCAAACCGAATTTTGATAAGTCAGTTAATACCGCCCCGTCAGGTAGAACTTTGAAAATTTTCTTTTTGATCCCCTTATCGACCCATGCTTTACCCTCTTTATAGTGTTCGTGCTCATGCCAAACTTTATCCCAGCGGTTACCCAATCTCGCCAAAGTCATTGCTTGCCCCTCATACGAGTAGTCCAGAACATTTCTCCAAAGAGCCCAAGTCGTCTTATTTTCCGCCTCCCAATCGACTACCAACTTTCTGACCTTTTCCTCTACCGGCTTATTCTTAGAATCTTCCGCTCCCTTGACATACAACTCGTCCACAAACCTATCTGGTCGCATCCCCTTATCTTCTGGAGTTTGCCATTCATCCTGATGAAGATGCCAATAATCAACATCTTCGGTTTCTTTCCCATCTTTTTTGGCAAACTTTAGGAATCCCCACATCAACTTTGCTATCGCGATCCCTCTGTTGTTATCAACCGCATCCCGAATTACTTTCACTCCACCCGCTTCAAACAAATTAGCCACCGCCATCCCCGTTACGTTGTTTCGAAGGTGCCCCAAATGCATCGCCTTATTCGGATTTGGCGAGGTATGTTCAACTTCATAAATCTGTCCCTTTCCCCAGTTTCCTTTCCCATATTCATCACTTAGTTGGGTTACCTCACCAGCTTCTGAAAGCAACCAGTCCTCTTTTAACCAAAAATTGATGAATCCCGGGCCAGCCACCTCGATTCGGGGGAGATCCACCACCCCACCCAAAACAGCGCTCTTTTTTAACTTCTCCGCCAGCCCCTGCGCCAACTCTCGCGGATTACCCTCCATCATCATCGCCACATTGGTTGCGTAATCCCCATGACTCTCATCCGCCGGATGCTCCACCACAAAATCGATATTCTTCCCAACTACCCCCTCAATCGCTTGTCTAATTTTGTCTGCTGGTTTCATTTCTCCTAATTCTATTACATTTCATCGTCAGGCTCTAATTCACTTTCGTCATCGACTCGAACCTCCACCCCGTCACTCTTCAATCTGAGATATTCTTCATACTCATCCTCGTCGCAATCAGCCAACCATTCCTCAAGGATTTCTCTTTCGTCTCTCGTCAACTGATCTCCCAAGATTAAATTTCGTATTCTTTCCGAAACCATCAACTCTATCCTACCACTACCAGCCTTGAATTGTCCCCGTCAGAAATTTTTCGGCGTCGAGCGCCGCCATACAGCCCATCCCTGCCGCCGTAATCGCTTGGCGGTAACGGATATCGACCATATCGCCCGCGCCAAAAACACCGGCTACCGATGTCTGGGTCGGGTAATCATTTAGCCAAATTTCTTGATTACTCATGGCCTGCCCGCCTGCTTGCACAGCTTGCGGCGAGGCCTGCCCGCCTGACTGCCAGCCCGCAGGAGCTACGCTCTCAGCGTTGCTGGCGGACAAAGCTGTTGGTGCGGTCATCTTTGTTATCAAGTAGTCATGACTGTCCAACTCCACCTGACCCTTAAGAATGTCCGTCGCCGGGATATGGCCGATCGCCAAAAACAACCCATCAGCCGACAACTCCTTCTCGCCGGCTTTATCCTTGATCCTGATTTTCTCTAGTTTATTCTCGCCCATAACTCCCGTTACCTCTGTCTCCCACAGGACCGGAATGTTTTTTTCTCCAACCCTTGCCTGCATAATCTTGCTCGCCTTAAATTCACCCTTTCGATAAATCACGGTTACCTTATCGGTAAATCGGGCCAGCGCCAAAACATCTTCCATGGCCGCGTCACCGCCGCCGACAACAAAAACCGTTTTATCCTTAAAAAAGGCGGCATCGCAGACCGCGCAGGTCGACACCCCCCGCCCCAAAAAATTCTCTTCACCGACTTTAAGCATCCGGCTCATTGCCCCCAGGGCCAAAATGACCGCCTTCGCCTGATATTCTGTTTCACCAACCCAAACCCTTTTTACCCCCCCTGAAAAATCTATTTTTGTCACGTTCGCGTTTTGTATTTCTGCTCCAAACCGCTCCGCTTGTGCCCTCATTTCCATCATCAAATCAGGTCCCCTAATCCCCTTCGAAAAACCGGGAAAATTCTCTACTTCCGTTGTAAACATCAGTTGCCCCCCGGCATTTTCCCCAGCCAAGACCAAAGGCGACAGCGTTGCCCGGGCCAGGTAGATTGCCGCCGTATAACCAGCCGACGCCCCCCCGATAACAATAACGTTTCTTGCTTCAGCCATTAGCCGGTAACTTTCTTAATCATTTCTTCGTAACCACCTTTACCGGCAAAACCCACTTTTCGTTCAACTTCCTTGCCGCCCTTAAACACGATCACTGTCGGAATACTCATCACCCCATACTTAGCCGCCGTCCCCTGGCTCTCATCGACGTCTAATTTCCCAATCGTTACTTTGCCGGCATAAACACCAGCCAACTCATCAATAATCGGGGCCGCTATCCGACAGGGACCGCACCACTCGGCAGAAAAATCGACCAAAACTGGTAATGGACTCTTGAGGACTTTTTCCTCAAAGTCGGCGTCGCTAAAATGGACTGCTGCCATAATTATAGAAATCTTTTTAATAATTTGGTTGATTCTTCTTTTGGTACATTGCAGGTGGCGTCAGCCAAAACCGTCCGCCCGACACTTTTCAAAGACGATACCGCCGCCATCACCTGGGTCATCACCGCTTCGCAACCCTTATCGTCATTAATCATTTTACTAATGCCGTTAACCTGACCGCCAATCCGCCTCAGCATAATTTCAAGATTTCTTTTTTCCTCAATGGTCACATTACCAATATACCCGCCGGGGTATCTGATGTCAAGGGTTATCTTTCGCACAATTTTCCAATCAAAAACGGCTCCATCACCGCTATTTTATGCGGCCCCCTCTCGATTGTCTCCTGGTCATATTCCTTGCCGCAAAGATGGCGTCCGACATGTCCGGTCAAATCCCATTTCGCCGCGCTGGTCATGTCATAGACCTTATTGTCGAAAATCACCAAACACCTCTTCTCCTCTGGCGCCCTGTCAATCCGTTCTCTGGTAAAACAAGCCGTTGACTTGATTTTCTCTACCCGAAATCCCCACCAAAAGGTCACCGCGAAGATAATCGGCAGAGTTATCACGCTAAAATACCAAACAATTCTCCCAAATCTCACTCCGCCAAACTCAGACAAACGAACCAAAACTGCAAATCCCAGAAACCAACCCACCAATAGCCCGCCGCCCGGTAATTCAGGATGGGCTAGTGCCGCCTCTCCTCCGACTTTATACCAACTCAACCAGCCGTTCATCTTCATTACAAAAACATGCAAAACCGTCAACCCCACGACCAGCCGCAAACCCCAATTCTGTAACCGCCACCACCTCTCCGTCCCCAGACGGTTTTCGACCCAACTGTTAGAGATGAAAAAAAGCATCACCAATATCACCAGGCCCGCCAAACCGAAGACAAAGGGCCAGTTGAGAGTCGAAACATATCTGGACATCGGAAACTTCGAAGGCAGAAAAAAAAGGGAAACCAAACCATGGACGAGAGCTAGAAAAAAAGCCACTATACCAATTTCCTTTCGATACTGCAGGTAACGGTCAAATATCACAAAAAAACGGCTCAATGGTCCGAGAAGAAAAACAACTCCGAGAAGGACAGCCGCATCCCCGGCAAAAGCCTTATTGGCAATATACAGATCGTAGTAGCCCCGCCGATAAAAAATATAAAGGGAAAGACTGACGAAAACCGGTACCGCCGCCATCAGCGCCGCGCCGTACTGCTCTCGCTGGTATTTCCAATCAATTTTCACAATTTCTGTTACTACAGAAACCAAACTGTTAATGAATAAAGGCCAAACGTTCCCCAAACAAAAACATTTTTCTCGGCACTTGTCACATTTCTAATTTGCCAAAACCAAAGATTGATATCTTTGCGCGCGAAAAAGTAGTCCCAACCCAAATCAAAGACCAGGTGTGTCGAAAGCCCCAGCATGAAACCGCGGGAAAAAGTGTTGGCTATCGACGTTAGTGTCAAGACAGTCAAAATCGCCCAAACGACCAAAAATAGGGCGCTTCTCATTATCAATTTATCTTGTTTTTCTCTCTCCGCCAACGCCAAGGCCAAACCGTTAATGATTTTCCCCTTGCCAAACAATTCTTTTAACCTGAGCGAAAGGGCCTCCTCCGGGTGGCTCATAAAGGCATAGACCAACCGGTCGGCAAAAACAAATAGGAAACCAACTATTCCACCCAACCACCACCACAGCAGTGACATATTAAATCCAACTGCACCAGTCAAATAACGCCCCAGGGTCAGAAGCGCCAAAACACCAAACAAAACTACCTGATGCCAAAACAGTTTCTTCATCTACATCAATACTATCACTTCGGCATCCGGGAAAGAGCCATCGCCAGAATCTTCGCCACGCCTTCGCCATACGAGTAGCCCGCCTTGCGTATGGATCTAACCAAACCGCCGGAAGTGGTTATGTCCGGATTGGAGTTAACGTCGAGAACGTAGGGAATCCCGTCCCTCACCCTCATATCAATTCGGGCGTAGTCCCGAATCCCAAAAAGTTTGTAGGTGGACAGGGCCAAATCTTCGAGTCGCTTTTTCAACTCATCATCAACCGGTGCCGGACAGATTACCGGCGTATTATTCCACTCCTTCGAACCCTCACTCCATTTGGCATCAAACGAACAGATCCGATCATGGTAGTCATCAAACCCCGAGAAATCGATCATCCCGATCGGCAGGACTTCGGGTTTTTCATTTCCCCAAACCGTCACGTTATACTCATTCCCCTCAATAAAGTCCTCGACGATAATCCCATGAGGCCCGTACTCGCTAAGATTGTAAGCGATCCGGGCGTGTAATTGTTCTTGGTTATCAACTACCGCCTCTCGAGTTACTCCAGTCGAACAGTGTTCTCTTGCCGGTTTCACAATCGCCGGAAAAATATTCCAACCGTTTGGCTCGTTGCTTTCATAGATTTTCGTCAAGGGAGTGGAAATGCCCCTGGCTAACATTTTCCTTTTTGTCGCCACTTTATCGATCGTTTCCTTTAGACACTCGGGGTCACTGCCGGTATAGACAAACCCCAATTTTTCAAGATGTTCCGGAATCGTCCAGTAGTCACTGCCATCACTGCCCCAACTTTCGGCCCAGTTAAAAATAATAGTTTCCGCGGGATCGAATTCGATAAAAGCTTCCTCAATCGGTTCGGTCACTTTTTTCTTAAATACTTTCGAAAAACCCAAAGCGACAAGCTCCGCCATCATCTCATCGGTCGACAAAACAGACGTTATCTTATCTTCTTCACTCCAGTCGTCCATCTCCGTATAGATGATGAGAATCTTTTTATCTTTCAGGTCCCCCCGTTCGCTATCGTCCATTGTACTATGCGTATCATAAAATATATTGATGAATCAAGTAATTATTTCATCAATATTCTTGAATGCACATTAATTATCACACATTAAAAATATCTGTCAATAACAAGTTTAATCAAGAAACTTTCTCCGCCGTTATCGATTCCAAAAACTGCAGTCTTCCGGAAGAAGAATCAACCGTAAATCTCACTTTAATACCATTAGGTAGCGCCAAAAATGTTTGCGGCTTTGCCAGTTTGGGCATTTTTTCTTCTAACCAACTTTGGGTCATCGGATGACCGAAGTCGGCCAGCTGGGCCAAGGGAACTCCCGTTCCTCGATATCTAACCCGACCTTCAATCAATGATTCTGCCGTTACTTTTTTACCCCAAGCGGGATAAGAATACTCTCCGATACCGATAAATCTCCCCAAAATAATTCCTTTAATCCGACTGGCTCTTTTGTGATTAAGGATCATATCAATCTGTCGTTGGAGTGTACTTTTCTCAATCCACCATTCTTCCAGTCCCAGAATCAGATCCCCCGATCCATGCATCAAAGGATCAAAACGCGTCCCCAGCGTTGCCACCAAACTATCCAAATTTGAGACCAACAACTTTCCTTCGGCCTGACCGGAAATAAAACTTTTCCAATTGGCCTCACTCCCAATCTCCAAACCCGTTTCACCGAAAAGCATCCGTCTCAGCCAGTCTTGACTCTTTTGATCTTTATCGATTATTCCGGAAAAGTTCGGGCCCTGGATTGAAGCAATCCGAAAACTCATCAGGGCATTTAATAAAATACAAACATCAGAGTAGCCGATAAACCATTTTGGATTCTGGCGCAGTTTTTGAATCACCTCTTTGGAAAAAACCGGTAACACCTCTGTCGCCGCGTAACCACCTTCAGCGGCCCAAATCACTTTCACTTCCGGATCCTCAATCATCTTCAAAATATCCTCGCGTCTTTCTTCGGGCGTCCCGGCCGCAAAATCCCCAACCATCGAATACAAATGCTTCCCCAGCTTGGCTTTCAAACCCCATTCCGCCACCAGTTTGATGTTTGGACTGATATATTTTTTCTCGATTGCATCCGATGGGGCGATTACCCCGATGACGTCTCCTTTAGTTAGTGCCGCCGGCTTCACAAAATCACTCATAAAACCTATTATAGCAGGCTAGAATTAAGCTTTATTGCTTCGTATCAATACTTTATGCCTGTTTCAAGGCTAAATCCATCAAATTTCTCAAACCTAAAACATCCTCGGCGCCAGCTTCAGAAAATCCCCCTCCCCAGGCACAAATACAATATAATAACAGGCATGTTCGAGTTTAAAATCACCGGCAAACTGGCCGGCCGCGGTCGCACCGGCGTCTTTTCTACACCCCACGGCGATCTCGCCACTCCCGTTTTCATGCCCGTTGGCACCCACGCCTCGGTCAAGTCCGTCAATCCTCGAGAACTTAAGGAGATCGGCGCCCAAATCATCCTGGCCAACAACTACCACCTTTTCTTGCGCCCGGGCAGCGACGTTATTGCCAAGCTCGGTGGCCTACATGCCTTCATGAATTGGGACAAACCAATTCTCACTGACAGCGGTGGTTTCCAGGTTTGGTCACTGGGTGAGCCAGGGGGTGGACTGGCCAAAATTACTCCCGACGGCGTCGAATTTCGTTCCCACCTGGACGGCACCGTCAACTTTCTTTCTCCCGAGATCGCCATCGACTCCGAAGTGAAGCTCGGCGCCGATATCATCATGGCTTTTGACCAGTGTACTTCCGACACCGCTAAAAAAGACGCGGCCCGGACTGCCCTCGAATTAACCAACACTTGGCTGGTTCGGGGAGTCAAAGAATGGCAAAAACACGACACCGAAAAACAAGCTCTCTTCGGCATTATTCAGGGTGCGCTTCACGAAGATCTGCGCCGTGAAGCCGCCCAGTTTGTTGTCGCCCAAGACCTCCCCGGCATTGCCATCGGCGGTGAAACCATCGGCTACAATATGTCCGGCACCCAGCAGGTCATCGACTGGATCGCCGACTATCTACCGGAGAACAAACCCCGCTACACCATGGGCCTGGGGCTAAAACCCTCCGATGTCCTCACTGCCATTTCTCTGGGCATTGATATGTTCGATTGCGTCGCCCCCACTCGGCTCGCCCGAAACGGCGCCCTTTATACCGGCAAAGTAATAAGCAAAAATGGCGAGTATTGTTTTGAGAGTAACTACCCCAACGAAAGAATCAATATCGGCAATAAAGAATTCGCCGGCGACGCCGGCCCCATTGACGAAAACTGCGATTGTCCTACCTGCAAAAATTTCAGCCGTGCCTATCTCCACCACCTATTCCGATCCAAAGAACTGCTCTACTATTCCCTCGCCAGTGTCCACAATTTACGGCTGATGTTAAAAACCGTCGAGGCTACTAAAGAATTAGCATCGCGTCCCCAAAGCTGAAGAAACGGTAGTCGTTTTCGATCGCCTGCTGGTAAGCCTTTCCCATCAGACTGGATTTGAAAGAAGTAAATTTATCTTTTGTGTTCGGGAAAGAAACAAAAGCGGCAACCAACATCAATAAGGTACTCTTTGGCAAATGAAAGTTGGTCAGCACCTGATCGACAAATTTAAACTTATACGGCGGATAAATGAAAATATTTGTTTCGCCGTCACCGGGTCTCAAGGTCCCATCGGGAGCGAGGGAACTCTCCAACACCCTGGTAGTTGTTGTCCCGACGGCAATAATTTTTTTACCTTCCCTTCTTGCCTGATTCAACCTCGCCGCCGTTCCCTCATCGAGGGAAAACCACTCCGCCTGCATTTCATGGTCTTCGACTCTTTCTGTCTTTACCCCCCGGAAAGTTCCCAAACCAACGTGCAGGGTTAAAAATTCGGTTTGAACTCCTTTTTTTTGCAGAGCCGCCAGTAAATCACGGCTGAAATGGAGTCCGGCCGTCGGCGCCGCCACCGAACCCTCTTTCTTGGCATAAACCGTTTGATAAACCCGGCGCAATTCCCTTTCGGTCTTATGGCTGTGAATATAGGGTGGTATCGGCGTCTTGCCAAATTCGAAAATCCTCTCCCGCAAAAACTCACCCCTGTCGCTGAATTTGAGAATCACCGTTTCCTCCTTCTTCTCAATTACCTCGGCGCGCAAAGCCTCCACTTCAATCCTCTGTCCCGCTCTTAGACCCGGTTTACTAATCGCCTCCCAAGTGTCACTTTCCAGCTGCTTCACCAAAAGTAACTCGACCTTGCCGCCGGTACTCTTCATTCCCAACAAACGGACCGGAATCACTTTGGTCTGATTAAAAACCAGAACATCGTTAGTCGAAAGGATCGCCACCAAGTCAGAAAATCGTCGGTCAACTATTTTTCCCGTCTTCCTATCGATGAGCATCAATTTCGCGCTATCCCTTGGATCCGCCGGTTCCTGGGCAATTTTCTCAATATCCAGTTGGTAATCAAACAGTGAAGCCTTCATCTATCTTTCCGGATTAATACGCGTTTTCATGACTCACCCATCATATCAGATGTTTTTAGTTCTTTTACCTTCCACATAAACAGTCGCCCTCTACTTTTTACCGTTGTCGCTCCTTTGACAAAGACCCTTGCCTCCTCAAGAATCGGTCGGGGTGTATTTTTACAAAGCCGCATATACAAACTGGTATGGGCTTTATCGTCCAGTTCCAAGGCCAACCGATAGGCATAGTCCTGCCACTCGCGGCTGATCCGCCGTTGCTTATCGGGATCGACTTGGTACTTATCCAGAATCTTGCTTATTGGGTTAAATCCAGACATGTCATGTATTCTAACTCTCTTTCTGCATTCCCAGGGTCAGCCAGGTACCAATGCTTCCCAGCCCAAAAACCACCCACCAAAAATAGTTTGACCCGACAAAAAGCAGGAGGATCATCGTCCCCACCACCCGCGAGAGTGAATAAAGCACTTCGCGATAGGTAAAAAATTCCAAAACGCTTCTCGCCCGTTTACCGGCCGTATAGAGATAAGCGTCATAATCAACCCCCCAAAACGGCAGGCTCATCCGGAAAACAGCATCAAAAGAGAGTAATCCCAGGACACTGCCAATCAGTGGCCGCAATAGTGTCAATAATCCCAAAAAGATGGTGGCCAGGGTGTATTCTTTCTCATCCTCGACTCCGCCAAGCGCCCGTTTTTTATCAAACACCCTGCCGGCCAAATAAATTGCTACCGCCGCTAGGGCGAAAGTAATCGAGGTTAGGGCCCCTAGAACAGCGAAACTACCGACAATCAGGTAAACATACAGCGGCCAAAAGTTGGCATCGACCATGTTCGCCAAGCCCTGGCCGATAAACGACCAATGGAGATGCCGTTCCTTCTTGTTCTCCATCCACTTTTCAAAATGCTTCAGACTTATCCCATCTTTAATCTGATAATCTCCGACGAAAAAGATCGGTATCGCTGACAGCAGACAGATAAAAGTCGCCACCCCAAAAAGCAGACCGAAGCCCGAAGTCGCCACCAACACCCCTCCGACAAACGGCCCCAAAATCGAAGACGCCTGATCCAGCAGGGCCAGAAAACTGACCTCCCCGCCATAGCGGTCCTTATCTCCATCCAGAGACAGGATCGACAGCCTCGCCAACCAATAGACCGGAATCAAAAAGGCCGCCACGACCGACAAAACAATAATCAGTACTAGGCTCCGGGGAAAAATCGCCGGCAAAATAAACCACACTGACAAAAGCAGAGAGGATAACAAGATCGACATTTTGAAACCAATCCGCTTGACCAAGCGCCCCAGGGGCCCAGCCAAGAGGAAGACCAAACCCCTCTCAATAACCAGGGATAAAATCAATACCCGCAAACCCATTGCCAAACCACCATTCTCATACCCCCAGAGAAAAACATAAGCTGGGAAAAAGATCGCCACCATCGACCCCGCTATCCCCCGCAACAGGTTATTTAAATAGAGCGCTCTCACCCCCGAAATCTTGACCACCTGATGAACGGCCTGCCTCTGCCAGTAGTGCTCCAAAATCATCTTCTTTCTAATTCTTTAACCGCTTCCCCCATCACCCCATCGCTGATTTCTTTTTCCTCCGCCGTAAAATCAGACAGAACGTACTCGTCTCCCGGTACCCGCGCCTGCCCCGGCAACCGGTTATCCACCCCCACCCTCAGCCGCCAAAAATTGGCCGTTCCCAGCTGTTCCTCGACCGAAGTCAGGCCGTTATGGACCTTCGGGCCGACCCCCTTTTGGATTTTGTACTCCCCCAATCTGATATCCAGATCATCGTGGATCACCACCAGGTCGTCAATCGTAACCTTGTAAAAATTAGCGATCTTTGCGACTACCTCACCCGACCGGTTCATAAACATCTGCGGCTTCACCAACAAATAGTCCTTCGCTTTTAGTATCAGCGCCTCAAACTTTGGCTCCCACTCCGCGCCCTCGCCCGCTAACCGATCAACCACCATAAAACCCACGTTATGTCGGTTACCGACATGCGCTTCTCCCGGATTCCCCAAGCCCACTAGGAGTTTCATCTTCTCTATTCTAACGCATCCGTCTTGGCTTCTACGGTATAATTCATGCCCAGACATGACCACCCCCGCGCTTTCCATCATCATTCCCACCCTCAACGAGGAAAAATACCTTCCCACCCTTCTGACCGACCTTTCCCGGCAAACTTACCGCGACTTCGAGGTTATCATTGTCGACGGTCATTCCGCTGACCGAACCGTGGCCAAGGCGAACCTCTTCGCCCACCGTCTACCCCTTTTCAAAATCGTTACTAGCCCTGTCCGCGACGTCTGCCGACAAAGAAATTTGGGCGCCGGAGAAGCCCAGGCCGAGACCCTGCTCTTTCTCGACGCCGATAACCGAATTGCGCCCCACTTTCTCCTGGGGCTCAAATACCGCCAGGAACAATCAAAGGCTGACTTCTTCACCACCTGGGTCAAGGCCGAAGAAAACAGTCTCGCCCCGCAGGCCGCCGATACCTTAATCAATCTCTATATGGAAAGCCAGAAAAATACCCCCTCCCCCTTCGGTATCGAAGCCGCTTTTGGTGCCAACCGGACTAAGTTTCTAAAACTAAAAGGTTTTGACCGCTCTCCCTACGAAGGCGCCCGTCTACTCAAAAGAGCCATTGCCAAAAAAATGACTTTTGCTGTTTTCAAAGACCCCACCTATAGCTACTCTCTTCGTCGCGTCCGAAAATTGGGAACCTTTAATGCCATCAGCCGCTACGCCGTCACCGAAATCTACCGACTCTTGGACCTGGCACTGCCAAAAAAGAAAGCCGCCTCTCTTTATCCCATGAACGGCGGCAACTTCTACGAAACTGAAGCACTGCGTCAAAGTTTCTTTGCTGACCTCCGCACCAAAATCAAATTCCAGGAACAAAAGGATCGCCTGACTGCCTTGGCCCGCTCCTTCCTCTTTGCCGCTGAAGAATCAGACAGCCAGCATTAGTTCCAATCCGGCAAAGACGAGAAAGACGCCCATCAAAATTACCCCCTCGAAACGATCAAGTCTCCGCTTTGTCGAAGTGAAAAGCCAGAACAAACCAAAGACAACGACAAAGGCCATGTTCACCAATGAGTAATTGGCCATCCTCTCGGTTTCAAAAGGAGAAATCAGGGCCAGCAGGCCGACGATCAGGGTGGCGTTGGTGACGATACTGCCAAAAAGATTGCCCATGATCAAAGCCACTTCTTTCTTTGCCGCCGCCCCCAGCGCCAGGGTCAGTTCCGGTAAGGTCGTCCCCAGAGATACCATCAACAGCCCGAAAACCACGGTCGAGATCCCCAGGGCCGGCGCCATTTGGGCCGTCAATTTAACGATCAGTCCCGCCGAAAACATCATCACCGCAATTCCCAGAAACAATACCAGGATCGACCCGTCTTTCTTTTCCCGATGCCACTCTTTGACGCGGGTCAACAGGCCTCTCTTGTGCGCCACACCCGCCCCAGCTATGCTTTTTTTCTTGCCGTCAATCACCACCCTTTCCAGGTAGACCAAATAGATCACTACCAAAATGAAACCATCCAAACGCGACAAGCTCCCATCCATCAACAGAAGGATCGGCGCTATCCCGGCAAAAAACATCGCCGCCAATTCCCAACGCCAGTAATCCCCCACAATCGGTAACGATCCCGCGACCAGCGTCGCCCCGCCCACCACTAGGCTCAAGTTGACGACATTTGCCCCCAGTAAGTTTGCCAGAGAAATCTCCGGTCGCCCGGCCAATCCGGATGCCACCGCGATAAACAATTCCGGCAAAGAAGTCGATAACGCCACCACTATCGCCGCTACCGCTAGTTTTCCCCGATTCGAAAAACCCAAAACCAATCTGTCAAAAGCCCGAATTACCAATCTCACTCCCATTGCCAACAAGACAAAAAGGAGGATCAAGGCCAAAAACTTCACCGACATACCTTAACTATACCCGTTTCGAAAGTAAGCCGCCTTGATCGTCTCAACCACGACGATCAATAACAAACCGCCGCCGAATAACCACAGCCAGTCGCCAAGCGAAATCGCCACCGTACTGAATATCCCCTGCAAGGGCGGCCAGTAGATCGCCGTCGCCTGGAGCGCTAACCCACCCAAAACTCCCAAGTTCAAAAATGGGTTCTTCAAAAGATTATCCTTCCAAATCGGGCGGGAGAGCGAGCGGCTGGAAAAAACATAAACGAGCGAGGAAATCCCCTGCATCGCGAAAGCCATCGTCCGCGAAAAGACAATGTCTTTATGAAGATAGAAAAATGTGAACCCAAATACCGCCAGGGCCAGTCCTCCCGCCGTTACCGAAATCACTCCCACCAAAGCGACCCTTTTCCACTCCATCAGCGGCGCGTTTCGGGCTATTGGTTTCCGCGCCAGCAAGTCTTTTTCTTTTGGCTCCACCGTCAGGGCCATATACGGAAATCCATCGCTGATCAAATTAATCCACAGGATTTGTGAAGCCAGTAGCGGCAAGGGCCATCCCCAATAAATCGAGGCCACTATCACCACTATCGCCGCAAAAGAATCGGATAATAGAAAAAGAATTACTTTCCGCAAGTTATCAAACATCCCCCGGCCTTCTTCAACCGCCGCCAAGATTGTGTCGAAGTTGTTGTCCAGCAGGATCAGGTCGGCCACCTCACGGGCCAGATCGCTGGCGTCCTCGACGACGATGCCGATATCGGCTTTTTTCAAGGCCGGAACATCATTCACCCCGTCACCCATCATCGCCACCGTCTCCCCGTTTGCCTGCAGAGTTTCGACGATCTCGTATTTCTGCTCCGGCGACGTTCTCGCAAACAAGACCGAATTTAAAATTTTCTGTTTCTTTTCTTCTCCCGAAAGTTTGTCAAAGTCTTCCCCCAACATCACCAGATCGGGCTTTACCTCATGGCCTTCCACCAACCCTACCTGTCGGACCGCCGCCCAACTGGTCTCTTTATAATCGCCCGTGATTACCTTTAACTTGATCCCCGCTTCCATCGCCCGCGAGAGCGATTCCGCCACCCCGCCCCGAAGCGGATCGCTAAAGAGCACCAGTCCCAGCCATGTCAGTCCGTCAATATCGGTTTGTTCAATCTTTTTCCCGACCAACCCGGCCTCTCTTTTTCTCATCGCTACTGCCACCATCCGATAACCGGTAATCCCCACCTCGACAAATCTCTCTCCCCACTTTTTTCTTATTTTTTCGTCTTTAAAACTACATCTTTCCAAAACAATCTCCGGTGCCCCACTGACAAAATCAACCACTTTGTTATTTACTTCATGTCTCGTGGCAATATATTTTGTTTCATGAGCAAAAGGCAATTCACTCTTTCGAACAAACCGCGAGATGGCGTCCTTACCTAACCTTTTTTCCAGCCGGAGCACCGCCCAGTCCCGCATCGAAATCTCCAACGGATCGCGCTGGTCATTACACCAGAACGCTCCCTCGATCAGCCACCTCATCGTCTCCTCATCATGCTTACCCTCATCCGCAATCTGCTCATCGGTCCCTTCACCTATATCGGTCACCGCCCCCACCGCCGCCATTTTTCCCTCGGTGATCGTTCCGGTTTTATCCAAACAAATTACTGACACACTCCCCAGCGTTTCCGCCGCCATCAGTCCCCTGACAATGGCTTTTCTTTTCAAAATCCGCTTCATCCCCACCGCCAAAATAACCGTCAGCCCGACCACCAGTCCTTCGGGTATCGCCGCCACCGCCAAAGCGACCGACGTATTCAAAAAAGTTAAGAAAGAATTTCCCGTCATGACACCGTAAATAAAGACCCCCCCCGCCACCACCGAGACAACCAGCGTCAGTTGCCCCGTCAACCGATCAAGCCGCTTCTGCAACGGCGTCCGACCAATCCCTCTTTCCCGCACCACCTTGGCGATCCCCCCCATCTTTGTCCTCGATCCGGTTCGCACCACCAACATCTCCCCCACCCCTTTTTCCACCACCGTCCCGGTAAGCCCTTTATAGTCGCCGGCTATCCCGTCAAAGAAGCCGTTGCCCAACTCAAACCCTTCCTCGGCTTTCCAGGTTTTCTTGACTACCGGCATACTTTCCCCGGTTAAAATCGCTTCGTTGAGGTACATATCCTCCTCGACAATTAACAGGCCGTCCGCCGGCACTTTCCAACCAATCGTCAGTTTCACCACATCGCCGGGGACCAATAGGGTCGCCTCGACCTCCTCCCACTCATCGCCCCGTTTGACTCTTGCCCTGGGAGTTAACAGTTTGGAGAGGGCCTCCATCGATTTTTCCGCCCGGTACTCCTGGAAAAAGCCGAAAACGGTGTTGATCAGAACCGCCAAAAAAATTACTCCGGCATCAATCACATCGCCAAGAAGCAAAGAAACCCCACTGGCAATCAAGAGAACATAGACCAGAGGCGATTTCACTTGACCAAAAAGAATTCTGACCCAAACCCGCCCTTCATCCAGCCTCACCTCATTCCGACCGTAGACCGAAAGTCTCTTGCTTGCTTCTTCTTCTGACAAACCCTTTCTCCACTCCATGGATTAATCATACGTGACACTACCGTCAAGTGTCACTTGCTCTTGTCGTAGTGATGCTTATCCGTCTTTGCCTTGTAGACTTCGATCACCATCGGCACCACTGAAATCAGGACGATGGCGATAATCAGATACTCAAAGTTATGCTTCACCCAGGGCAGGTTGCCGAAAAAGTAGCCGCTAAAAAGAAACAGCGTCACCCAAAAAGCGCCGCCCATAATGTTGTAATAGACGAATTGGGAATAGTTCATCTTGCCA
The DNA here is from genome assembly GCA_035291985.1 of Patescibacteria group bacterium. Classification (GTDB taxonomy): domain Bacteria; phylum Patescibacteriota; class Microgenomatia; order UBA1400; family MFAQ01; genus 2-01-FULL-50-23. The sequence goes on along the minus strand of DATDRC010000066.1, from coordinate 2,812 downwards.
ACCCCGGCGACGAAAGGGGCAAATGTCCGCACGATCGGCACGAAACGGGCCAGGACGATCGCCGCCCCACCGTGTTTATCGTAAAAGGCCTGCGCCTTATGGAGATACTCCTTCTTCAACAATCGGTGGTTGCCCTCAAAAACCTTCGGGCCGACGACATGACCGATCCAATAATTGACCGTATCCCCGAGGACTGCCGCACCCACCAGCAAAATAAACAGCCACAAGACTGAAAAAGCGTCGCTGGCCGCCAAAGCCCCGGCCGCAAAAATCAACGAGTCCCCCGGCAAAAACGGCGTTACCACTATGCCGGTTTCCAAAAAAATAACGGCAAAAAGAAGGGCATAAGACCACACCCCAAAGTTGGCTACGATTGCCGCCAAGTTCTGGTCGATATTCAAAAATAAATCAGCAACTTGTTTTAGGATTTCTGCCATAGGCATCATTCTACACGACCTGTTTTCTTATTTCCTCCACCTCGGCGAGCGTTGTCACCCCGGCCAAATCTTTATCATCGCGAAACTTCACTAACCGAGGAAACCGCAGCGCCACCCCGGCGCTATGGACCGGGCTTTTGGTAATCTCATCGGCGGCAATTTCGACCACTACTTTCGGTTCCACCCAGACATCGGCGACGAGCGCCTTGTCCACCTCATATTCCTTTGGCATTTCGGCAACTACCAAACCATCCAGCCTTTTCTTCAAATCCCGAAACTGGTCGTCTGACAACCCGGTTCCGATCTTGGCGATCGTCACTACCTTGTCGTCTTGGGCCACCCCCACCAAAAATGCTCCCAGACCAAAAACAGTCCTTTTTCCCCGGCCGCGGTAGTAGCCCATCACCACCAGGTCGAGGGTATCCACCAGCTTCCCGGTACTCCCTTCTTTTTCCTTGATCTTCACCCAGTTCCACCCCTGCCGCCCGGGGAGGTAAGGACCGGCCCACTTTTTGCTGACCGCCCCCTCAAACCCCTCGGCCAGAAACTCTTCGTGCCATTTATGAAACTCAACCGGATCACTGGTTCGGTGCGTCTCGTCAACCACCACCGTCTTGTTTTCCCTAATTGTTTCTGCCAGGACCTTTCGTCTTTCGAAGTAAGGTTCGGCAAGTAGCGTTCTTCCGTCTTTCGCCAAAATATCAAAGAGATAAAACCGTAAGGGAATCGCTTTCGCCGTTTCGCTAACCCCATGTTTCCTTTTTCGGGTGATGGTCACCTGAAAAGGCAAGATCTGGCCGGTTTTGATATCAATCCCTACCGCCTCCGAATCAAAGACCGCCTCGTCTCCCTTGACCCATTCACCCAGCCGTGAGAGCTCCGGAAACATCTGACTGTTCTCTTCCAAATTACGGGTATACGTCTTCACCGTAGCGCCATCGCCAAAACCCTTTCGTCTGAAATGGATCTGAACCCGCGTCCCGTCAAATTTTTGTTCGGCCGCCACCTCCCCCATTTTTTCAATAATCGCTACCGCGCTGTTTAACCGCTGGCATAGGGCCGGCATCACCGGTACTCCTACTTCGACCTCCAAACGCGCCAGCGCCTTATCCAATCCTTTGGCAAGCACCGCCGCCGCCAAATGCCCCGCATCCGGCCTGATCTGATAGGCTTCATCCAGTTTCTTGCGCGCGCTTTTGTCACCTCTCTCGGCTACGGAAAGGGCATCCAAAATTGTTTTGTCGGAGAACCCTAGCCGCAAGCGGCCCAAAACTATTCTCGCCACAAACTTCGCCGACAACTGATCAAGTTCTGACAGTAACTTCGCTAGCTCCGCTACCTTTTTTTCCTGACTTCCTCCTCCGGCGTATTTAGCGATCAGGACCAGCCGCTCGTAAACCTCTTTGACCGATAATTTTTTGTCGCTAAACACCTTCACCGGCAAATCCATCATCACCTCACCAACGTCGCCCCTCTTTTTAAAGTCCGCCAGTACCTTTTCCTTCTCCTCGCCCGAAAGTTCACCGATTGATCGCAGGAGCATCTTCCAACCAAGATTAAACTCCAAACCGGTATAAGTAGGCTCCAGGCGCCCCATCAGAATATAAATTGCACCGGCCACCTCTTCGGTAGAAAGTTTCGTGAGCAGCCTGACCACTTCATCGGTGATCTCCAGCCGCGAAGATATCTTCTCCAGTTTCTCTAGGTGTTCTGCGAATTCTTTAAACCTCATATTATTTACGAAGTATATACCGCGCCCCTTTTGTTTTCCCTTTTTTCCTGACCAATTTTTTACCGGTCAGTGAGGTTAAATCCCGCAGTATTGTGTCATCGGAAACCATTGGCAGAACGCTTCTCGCGTCCGCCATCGTCAGCACCTCCCGCATTTCCAGGGCCTCCATCAGAGCCACTTGTCGCTCTGATAGGGCGATCTGCTTTCCCCCCAGCTTGGTCTTGATCGCCATATCGACCGACAGACGCCTGACCCTTTCCTTCAACTTAGTTAGTTCGATCGCTAAAGCCTCGCCATAAAACTCGATCCAGCCCGTCAGATCATTATTGTTTTTTTCGACGCCCGCTAAAGCGGCATAGTAACCCGCCAAATTTTTATCAAAAAATTCCTCGATGCTGAAAAAGTGTTTGAAGTTATACCCCTCCGCCGCCAGAACCAGGAGGGCGAAAGCGCGGGCCACCCGGCCGTTGCCCTCAATAAAGGGGTGAATCCGCACTAATTCGTAGTGGGTAATCGCCGCTCTGATTACCGGATGGATCTCATCCTTATCGATACCGGCCAGCCAGCGCCAAAAATCTTCCATCTGGTAGGGCACTTCCACCGGCAGAGGCGGTTTGCCAACCACTTCACCATCCACCACTCC
>DATDRC010000065.1:0-3853 GCA_035291985.1 Patescibacteria group bacterium | reverse complement strand
GAGGCCGCCGATGGCAAAGTAGAGAAGGAAGGCGAGGCCGGCCATAACGGTAACGACGTTAATGATGGTAGAAATGAAGTCACCAAGTTTGGTTTGGACTTCGCCGGTTTGAAATTGACCGGTGCCTTCGATGGTACCCAGTTTAACCTGAGCAATTAGTTTTTTCATACGGTTTTTAGAACTGGAGCGAATAAATTAAACTCTGGCCCGAAGAGGAGGCGGCCGACAATAGAGCCGAGAATGAAGCTGGCGCCGATAATGGCGAGGCCGAGAATGGCCATCATGATTTGCTGGGTGGATTGCTGAACCTTGGCCTTGTCACCACTGCTGCTGATGTAGCCAAAGCCGCCGGTAATGAATTGCCACATGGCGTAGAGACCGGCAATGACGGTTATAAAAACGACGATGGCAGTAATGAAGGTGCCGGTTTGTTCCGGTGTTTGGATAATCGTTCCGGGCGCTTCAATGGTGCCGACGATGTTCTGGGCGATTAATTTTTTCATATGCCTGGACTTAAGAATTCAAAGCCGCCGATTCGGCCGATAATCTGGGTGATGACAAAGGCAGAAACGGCCAGGGCGAGGCCCAATAAGGCATAGTTTAGCATAGTGGTGGCCTGTTGAACCTTGGCCTTGTCACCACTGCTGGTGATGTAGTTGAAGCCGGCAAAGACGACGGCGGCAAAGGAGGCGAGAGCGGTGAGAATGATGGCGTTGTTGATGAGGGGAGAAAGCAAAGCGCTGATATTTGCTCCTCGACCACCGAGAGCTTCACCTGGTTTGTAGATGGTGGACAAGTCCATAGTTTTATTTTAACAGGTCGGCTAAAATAGCGATTGAATGGAAGACACACTGAGTCAAAAAGCGAAGAAGACGCTGATCGCTTACGTCGGAAAAATAGATAAAATGCTGGCCGAGTATTGGGATAGTGAGGTGAAACAAAACTTTGGGTTTAACGAGAGACAGAAAGAGGTGGTCAGAGAAATGTTGTTGCACGCCAAGGAACATAATCTCCGGCCGGCCAAAAGGGCGCGGGGTGCCTTTGTCAATTTCGCCTACGAACTATCCGGTCAGAAAGCAGACGAGAGGGTCTGGCTGGCGGCGATGGGGGTGGAGCTGGTGCATACGGCCTTGTTGATGCATGACGATTTTATGGATCGGGACAGTGTGCGGCGGGGTGGACCGACAACGCACAAGTTTTATGAGGAAAAGGGTAGGGGCGACAAGCATTTCGGAGAGTCAATGGCCGTGAACGTGGGCGACGCGGTTTTGTGCCTCGGATATCAGCTGCTCTTGGATTGTGGTTTTTCGGTGGACAAGACGAAATTAGCAATGGACCAGATGCTCAGGGGGATTGCGAACACAGCCTACGGTCAGGCCTATGACGTGACACTGGAGATGATGAGGAGTTGGACGGAAGATGACGTGATTTCGCTCCACAAAGCTAAGACGGCGATCTATACCTATGAAAACCCGCTTTTGGTAGGGGCGGCGTTGGCAGGATTAGCGACAGAAGCAAAGAAGATATTGTCTCTCTACGCGCTGGATGGCGGAGTGGCCTTTCAGTTGCAGGACGATATTTTGGGAGTTTTTGGGACCGAGGAGGATACTGGCAAGTCAGCCGATTCTGATTTGAAACAAGGAAAATGCACACTCCTGGTCTTGAAAGCTTTGGAAATGGGCAGTGACGAACAGAAGAAGGCGGTTCAAGTCGTTTGGGGAAAGATGGAGGCGGGGCGGGCGGAACTAGATTTGGCCAAGGGGGCAATTTCTGAAAGCGGATCATTGGAATACTCAAGGGAGCTGGCGAAAGAGTACGCCGGGAAAGCCGCGGCGACGGCAAATAAGTTGAGAGGGTCCGGTTTGGGCAGTGAGGCGATTGACTACATCCAGGGGATTGCGGAGTATATGGTGGAGAGAAAAGTCTAACGTGAGAGGTTTTGAAAGCGGTACTGATAGGCGGTGAGAGCGGATGGAGGGTTTAATTATCCCTTATGGCATCACCATTTTCATCGGCGGAAGTAATGCGACATCGCGACGGGGTACATGCACCGAGAGTGCTTTTTGAAAACGGAGCCTTGATGATGATGGGAAGGAGGATTCCGGTGGTTTCAGCGGAACAGTTGGAGGGGAGACTAAGACAGATTGGTTGCAATGAAGAGGTGGTTGAAGAAATTGTGGGGAGTATTTTTGGGTATCAGATTCTAGTGGGCATAACGATTGGAAGTGAAGTTCCCGAGATGGTTGGCTGAAGCCAACCATCAAAGTGATTGATTGGCTTCAGCTTTTATAGAGAGAGGGAGGGTTAGGGAATGAGGTGGGTTTCACCGGGCAGGGCGATGACGGCGGTGAGCTCCTGATTTGGCCCGAGGGCAAAACAAGTGTGGGTGGAGCGCCAGGGGCAAGCAGTGTCATTGACGACCAGCAACTTGATGGGGTCGTATGATCCGGTTGGAATGAGATAGAACTCAAACCACGACCCATGTGGTTGGAAAACGTCGGTGGCGGCGAAGGCGAGGCAACCCTGGTCACCAGCAGTGATGAGACAGGTGCTGTAACCCTTGCCAATACCGATTGCCTCCAGGCGGCCAGAGTAGTTGACGCCAAGGCTGCCGGCGGCCCAGGCGAAATTCAGTCGGGCGCCGTAGGAATCGGCGACCGGGGCCATCAGTTTTGGCGCGCAACCGTCTTTGACGTGTTTGGTATCGAGAATGCGCCAGGGACCCCAGGTTTTGGTGAGGTAGTTATAGTACCGGCCCTGGTATTCGAGGTGCAGATCGGTGTTGCGACAACTGGCGACGGTACGGTATTCGCGTGCGGGAGTGTTGTCCCGGGCGAGAACGAGCGGTGCGAAAACAAGAAGCAGCAGTAGAGCCGAAACGACAGCGAGTATTTTTTTCACGGGAACCTCCTATGTTGAAAGCGATCCCTCTTCTCTCTATTTAATGTGCCGTGATTTGGTGTCACCACCAAAGCGACGGTCACGATTTTCGTAGTCTTCGAGGGCTTTGTCAAGTTCTTTCGGAGTAAAGTCGGGGAAAAGAACGGGGGTGAAGTAGAGTTCGGCGTAAACGGATTGCCAGGGGAGATAGCCGGAGAGGCGTTTTTCACCACCGGTTCGAATGATGAGATCGGGATCGGGAATACCGGCGGTGTCGAGGTAGGAAGCGAACTTTTCTTCGGTGATGTCTTTCGATTTGACCCCGGCGGTGACAATTTTTTTGACGGCACGAAGGATTTCGTCGCGGCCGCCGTAGTTTAGGGCAAAAGTGGTAGTAATGGCAGTATTCTTTTTTGATTTATTGATCAGGTTGAGGGTTTTTTCGGCGATGTCTTTGGGGAATTTGTTAATATCTCCCAAGAGTCTGAACTTGGCGCCTTTTTTTAAAAGGTCGATGGCGAGGGTGTTAAGCCCCATTCGAAAAATGTCGAAGACACCCTTGATCTCCTCTTCATCCCGTTTCCAGTTTTCGGAACTCCAGGCCCAGAAGGTAACGTAGGGGATTTTCAGATCAGCTAAGTGCTGAATAATTGGTTCGATGGCCTGTTTGACGCCAGCCTCATGACCTTTAACCGGATCAAGGCCACGGCTTCTGGCCCAGCGGCGGTTGCCATCCATGATGATGGCGACGTGATTGAGAGGCGTAGACATAGCTTCACGAATTATAGCAAAGCTAGAAGTATCAGGGGGTATCACTAGCGCAAAGTTTTTCTGCCAGGGTTAACCCTTGTTTTTCATAAAAACGATCAAAGGAAAAAACAAAATCAATTTGTTTTATCCTGGCATAGGCAAGAAGAAAGTAGTCAAAAGGAGTGTTTTTTGTGGTTTCGGTTGGGTTATAAATCTTGAGAAG
>DATDRC010000064.1:0-8455 GCA_035291985.1 Patescibacteria group bacterium | reverse complement strand
TTTTCGATTCTTTCGATGTAGCCTTCGACTTCCTGCGCCGCCAGCTCATCCGGATTTATTTTTGGTTCCAGTTCTTTTCCCATCACAGGCATACCTTTACTATATCAATAAGGAAGTCTCACCGCACCAGTAATCGAACATGTTCTTATGTGATATAGTTTGCTATATTAGACAAAACTATAGTGATACCCCACTACCCCCTCCTCCGGAAAGTATCGGCAGAAATCGAGTTAGAAAAAAACAAACCTTTTACCCGATAAATCAATTAAAAACCGCAACAACCCCTCCCTTAGCAATGGCACCAAACAACTGATAGTAAGACTACCTATAATTAAATAAACCATTTCCGCCATTTCTTTGCAAGAGGCAGTTTGAGGTACTCCGAAATCCTGAGTGAGCCAGTCGAACGAAGTGCCGATCCCAAATCGGCCCAGGTATGCCCCGTGTGGATTTAGATCTTCCCCTCAGTGTACTCGACCTCGCAGGCGCCGGCCATGCAAGCCAGCTCCTGGGCCGCCTTGGTATAGTCCTCCTCCTCATATCGATAGAGTTTGGAAAAATCTATCTGTGGAAAAGACCTCGCCAGTTTTTCATACTCCTCTCTCTCAATCTCCTGATAGGGCATCTGGGAATAAGAAGCGTCAAAGGCGGGCAGGAAAGCCATTCCCCCAATTAGATCACGATGTCCATCAACCCACTTGATCAAATCCAGCACCTCATCGGGATGATAGGTGATCGTCACCGACGGATTGTGTTCCGTCCAATGGATTTTGTTTTGTAACCAATATTCACATTGGGCGATCGCCCTACGTTCCTTTCTCGTTATTGCCCCGTCGGGCGACTTTACCGGAAAATGGATCACCCAAGTGGTCGCCGTCCCCGCCGCTTGCCCGTTTTCAGGATCCATCGGGACCCCCTCGTCCTTCAATACTTTGTAGAGCGGTGAGTGGGCGCTCACCCTGACATTTCTCACATAATATGGCGACCATCTGGCGTGTAAACCGGATGAGCAGTTAAACAATTGGGCCGAATTGCCGGAGGGCTTGACACAAGTTACCGCCGCACTCTGATTTATCGATAGCTTCTCGGCCAGCAAACGATTTGTTTCGACAGCCACCTGCCTTAGTCTCCCTTGAACCGAAGGATCCTGGGCCGCCTTGCTATCCAGCTGGCCGGTGATATCCACCCCCAGCAGTCTTTCCTCTTCACAATTTTCTTTCCACTTCGATCGTAGGCCCGGAAAATGCGTCGCCAGTGACTGGATCGTGCCAATGATTGTCGCCACTTCTACTTTTTCCTTGAGTGATTCATACGTATCCTCCGCCCGGGCGATCGCCATCGACAGGTTGCAAAATTCATAAGGGCGTAGTAAAATTTCGCCGCACGGATTTGTCCCGTACACCGCACTTTTCCTCCTAGCTGGTGAAAGATTGATTGCCCCCTGGCGATTAAAAATACCCGGTTCACCCCGACCGGATTCAACCATCGCCAGCATTTGCTTCGTTATCTCCAATTGGGTCAGTCCGGAGTCCGGCCAGACAGCGCTGTTATTAGCATTCCATCGCTGACTGTTGTCCCTCTCAAAGTCTCCCGATTTCGAAAGCCGCATTTCCAGATCGTCGAAATCAAAAAGCGAGATCATCGCCGTCCGTCTCATTCCCCCGGAGACCGCCGCGCTTCCTACCTGGCACATGACGTCGTGAGCATCAATCGGTCGCATAAAACTTCCCGCCCGCGTCAGAATTCGGTTCCGGGCAAACTCCAAAGTTTGTCGCAGTGGGTCGGGACCACTGCTCCGACCACCCTTTACCCGCAGGATCGCCCCGGCTGGCCGCAGGGCCGAATAATCAAACTTCACATCTCCGCCATCAAACCACGTCGCCAAACCCAGGGCAATCGCCTCCCCCCAACCCTCTGTCGTGTCCTCAATCAGATGCGTTGTCGCCAGAGCGCCGGTTTGTCTTTTTACTCTCGGTAGGTTCTCGACATATTGGCTCTCCACCGAGAAGCCAACCCCACAGCCATTCATCGAGATCAAAAGGGCCTCTACATACGAGTCGATACTGTCAACCGGCAAGTAGGAACAATTATAAATACCGATATTATTTCTTCTGGCCGACTCTCCCGCCATCGCCAACAGTCTCATTGACGGCGCCGCTTTCATCTCCAAAACTGTTCTTCTAATCCGGGTGAAAGTATCGGCATCAAGCCGCCCATCGGCCAACTCGGCCAGATAATCGACCGCCCGGTCGACCGTTTCTTTCCATGTTTCCCGCCGCCCCAAATCCCAGTTAAAGCGCGAATATTTATCAAAAAACTGAAACTTCTGAACTGGGTTCTCCAAATACCGGTCACTCTCAGCAAACGCGGCCGACACCGCCGCCGGAATCGGCCGGCTTTCTCTCATCTTGGCGTGTTCCGCCCGATAAAGAATATAGTTTTTCGCCGCCGCGAACTCTCCGGCCGCCTGCAGAACCAATTCCACCGTATCCTGGACTTGCTCAACTGTTGGCTTGTCATATTTAACACTAATAATGTTGACCACTCTTCGTGCCAACTCCGAAATGCCCGTCGCCGATTCCCGACCCAGATCCTCAAAACACAGTTTGATTGCCAGCTCGATTTTTTTAATTTCAAAAGACACCACTCTGCCATCCCGTTTGACAATCGTTTTGGGTAATTCTATTTTTTCCTCCCTGTCAGCAAGCGACTTGATTTCTTGCTTCCTGAATACTGCTTTTTTGGGCATCTTGTTATTTCAAATTGGTAATTAATTTGGCAAAGTCATCGGCGCTCTCAAAGTCCAGATAAACACTCGCAAACCGCAGGTAGGCCACATCATCCAATTTCTTCAGGCGGGACAGAATCACCTTGCCGATGTCGCCGCTCGGTATCTTCGTCGTCTCCCGATTGAGCAGTTTCAGTTCGATATCATCCACCAACTCCTCCATTGCCTCGGGCGCTACCGGTCTCTTCCAACAGGCCTTCTTGACGCCCCGAACCACTTTCTCCCGGTCAAAACACTCGATTCGTCCATCCTTTTTAATTACCTTCAAATCTAAATTACCCACTCTTTCAAAAGTCGTAAAGCGTTTGGCGCACTTTCGGCATTCCCGCCGTCGCCTCATCCCGCCGTTATCCGGCAAAACCCGGCTCTCCAGAACATTAGTTTTTTTGTTAGTGCAATATGGACAAATCATTTTGTAACACTAAATCTAGTATCGACCATTCAATATAAACACTACCAGAAGTGTTGCAACTATCAATCTCTGTATCAAACGACTTCAATGAGGCCGATTTCCGCAAAAATTGCTCCGATCTGATTAAGCCAGCGCCAAAAGCAAAAAGACGAAATGGGCGACCATCGCCGCCAGAACATTATTTGACCTCAATCGCAGGAATCCATTGATCAAACCAACAAAAAAGGCTAGCGAAAATGCCCCAACCACCAGCGATGGGGCGAGCGAGAAAACAAAAATTTGTCTGGGTAAATGGATGGCGGCAAAAGCCAATCCGGTTAAAGCCAGCGACACTCCCTCTCTCTTTGTTTCCTTGACCAAAATCGATAGCATTACCCCGGCAAAAGTCAATTCCTCTACTACCGCCGTCACCCCGGCAATTCCAATTCGATTAACGTCAAACGAAAAGCCGCTGTTGGTCAGTAATCGTAAGGCGCCAAAATACATCAGTCCGCCCAACAATCCCCAGCCCAAAGCCGGCCGGATTTTACCGGCAAAAAGCCTCGGCTCCCCCTTGAGGGAAAGGCGCCACCAATATAGCGGCACCAACCAAATCATTGGTTTAAACCAGAGTTCGGTTACCACCTCGGGCAAACGGACAAAATAACGGAAAGCGCCCCAAGAAACCAACAGATACAAATAGTAGATCAGCAGTCGCCTTAAATTCTTCGTCATGAGCACTAATGTAAAATATAACCAAATATGACCGATAAAACAAGAAAAATAAAACTTAAAACTATCTACAGGGCTTTTCAAAAAACCACCAGGACAACTTCCTTTAAGAAAAAGGCCATTGTCAGCCTCATCACTTTCGGCCTTATCTTTCTGGTTTTCTACACCCTCTTTCTCTTCAAAGATATCCCTAACCCCACCAGTCTGACCAAAGGTCCCGGCGCCATCAGTACCCAAATTCTTGACCGCAACGGTAAACTCCTCTACGAAGTTTATCGCGAACAAAATAGAAATCCGATCAAAATCGCCGACCTGCCCGACTACGTCAAACAAGCCACCATCAGTATCGAAGATAAAAATTTTTACCGCCACTTTGGTCTCGATTTTCTGGGCATCGCCCGCGCCGCCTTTAATACCCTTACCGGCCGCCGCCTCGAAGGTGGCTCCACTATCACCCAGCAACTGGTCAAAAATACGCTCCTGGCCGACCCCAAGCGAACCATCACCCGAAAGATCCGCGAGGCCGTTCTTTCCTTAATCACCGAGGTCGTTTACTCCAAAGACCAAATCCTGGAACTTTATCTCAACTACGCTCCCTACGGCGGCACCGCCTATGGCATCGAAACTGCCGCCGGAGTTTTCTTCAACAAAAGCGCCCGCGATCTGACTCTGGCCGAGGCCGCCCTTTTGGCCGGCCTGCCCCAGGCGCCAACTAAATATTCTCCCTTCGGCGCCAACCCAACGCTCGCCATCAATCGCCAGGCCCAGGTTCTTCGCCGCCTGGTCGAGGACGGCTATATCAGCCAGGAACAGGCCGCCGCCGCCAAGGAAGAAAAGTTAAATTTCGCCACCAAAAGAATCGAAATCAACGCTCCCCACTTCGCCCTCTGGGTCAGGGATTTCCTGGTCGACAAATACGGCGAAGACCTGGTCAACCTCGGCGGCCTCCGGGTGACTACTTCCCTTGACCTCTCTCTCCAAGAATACGCCCAGGCCTCATTATCAGCCGAAATCAAAAAACTGGGACGGCTAAAAATTAGCAATGGCGCCGCTCTCGTCACCAAACCGGCTACCGGCGAAATCCTCGCCATGATTGGTTCCGCCGACTACTTCAACCTCGAAAACGACGGCAACGTCAACGTCACCACCCGTCCCCGCCAGCCCGGCTCCTCCATCAAGCCGCTTAATTATGCCGTCGGCCTGATGACCGGCTGGACTGCCAGTACCATGTTCCTCGACCTGCCCACTTGTTTTTCCGTCACCGCTCAGCCGCTTTACTGCCCGAAAAATTACGACAATACCTTCCGGGGCGCTACCCAAATGCGTTTCGCTCTGGGAAATTCGTTAAACATCCCGGCGGTCAAAATGCTCGCCCTCAACGGGCTGGAATCCTTTGTCGCCACCGCTAGCGCCATGGGTATTTCTACTTTCACCGATCCTTCCCATTACGGCCTCTCGCTCACTCTTGGCGGCGGCGAGGTCACCATGGCCGACATGGCCGTTGCCTTTGGCACTTTCGCCAACGCCGGCGTCACCGTCCCCTTAAACCCCATCCTCAAGGTCGAAACCTTTAACGGCGAGGTTCTGGAAGAGTTCCACCCCGACGAAGTCAGCCAGTACGTCAGCTCTCTTCACGAAAACTGGACTACCTTTTGGCATCGCGACCACCCCTTTGTGGCCGAACTAGCCTCTGCCAAAGTTCGAGTCACTCTTCCGGAAGAAGTTGCCTACATTATTAGCGACGTCCTCGCCGACAACAACGCCCGCCAGGACGCCTTCGGTCCCAACAGCCAACTCGTCATCCCCGGCCGCACGGTCAGCGTCAAAACCGGCACCACCAATGATCTTCGGGATAACTGGACCATCGGCTATACTCCCGATGTCCTGACTGCTACCTGGGTCGGCAATAACGACAATTCCTCGATGAGTTATGTCGCCTCCGGCGTCACCGGTGCTTCCCCCATCTGGAACAGAATCATGCGCCGGGTCCTGGCTGACCAAAAGGACCATCCTGCCGCCATTCCCGATGGCGTCGTCAGCCGCAGTGTCTGTACCGTCACCGGACTTCTCCCCACCGACCAGGATCCTTGCGAGGTCAGAGGCGAGCTTTTTGTCAAAGATATTTTTCCGCCTGCCAATATCGCCACTCAAAAACAAATCTGGGTCCGTCGCTCCGACAAGTATCCCCTCTTGCCTGGAGACCAAACCATCGATCTCGATCTCGAAATGCACGCCGTTCTTTCCGATCCCCTAGTCCGCGGCTTTTGCCTTGACTGTGTTTATCCCCTCGACGAAAAAGGCCAAACAACCTGGCCCACCACGACCATTAATTACAACACTTTCAGGCTAAAACTTCCCCGGCCAAACAACTACCTCCCCAATTCTCAATGAAAAACAAGTTTGTCCTGGTCTGCCTGGCCCTCGGTCTGATCTACTTTAGCCTATCCTTCTACCATCTCTGGCTCATTAACCTCCCCCTTGTTTCCCCACTCGACTTGATCGAGTCATTGCCCCCCCTGGCTCCTATTTTTAATAAACCGGGGCAGAAAATTGCTTTTGGTTTCCTCCCCTATTGGAACTTAAAATTAGCCAACGAATTAACTGTCAAACCGTTAACCCACCTCGCCTATTTCGGCATCGACCTGACTCCCGCTGGGGGAATCAAAAAATATGACCGCCCCGGCGAAAAGGAACCGGGCTGGAACAAGTTGAACAGCGACCAATATTCTCTTCTGCATCGCCAACTCAAAATCCTCGGCAAAAAGGTTATTCTGACCGTTCTCGCCATGGAGACCGACCAGATTGACACCCTCCTCGCCGGGGAGCAGAGCCGAAGTAAGGCCATCGACTCGATTCTGACTGTCTATACGGAAAAAGAATTCGACGGCTTAAACATTGATTTCGAATACATGGGTTATCCCGCCGAGGAGACAAGAAAGAACTTCACCCTTTTTGTTTCTGATCTCGCCGGCCGCTGCAAAGCGCGGAACCGGAAATGCGAAATCTCCCTCGACGTCTTCGCCGACTCGGCGATCAAAAGTCGCCTTTATGATCTCTCTGCCCTAGGCAAGATCGTCGACCAGATCATCGTTATGGCCTACGACTTTTACCGGCCTAGCAGTACCCAATCAGGACCCGTTGCCCCCCTCCGAGGAAAGTGCAATCGAGACTCGAAAACAACCCCCTGTTTGGACTACGACATCGTCACCAGCATTGGCGATATCGCCAAGTTTGTTCCCAGTTACAAAATCATTCTCGGTATCCCATTTTACGGCTATGAGTGGCAAACCGTCGACGATAGTTTTCTCGCCAACACCTATCCGAAAACGGGCAGCCTGGCTACCTACAAAAGAATCCAAGGCCTCTTCGGGGACGAAAAGATCAGTTCCCTCTCCGCCTCCTGGAGCAGCCTCACTCTGACCCCCTATCTTTCCTACATCGAGGACGATAAGACCTATCAAATTCACTATGAAGACGCCGCTTCGCTCAAACTAAAAATTGATTTTATCCATCAAGCGAAGATGGGCGGTCTGGCTATTTGGGCCTTGGGCTACGAAATTCCTTATCAGGATCTCTGGCAGACTATTTCCAACAACCTCTAATCTTGCTAAAATAGTCTCATCGCCAGATTGTTCCATCCCATCAGCACCCAAAGACCCAACCCCCTAGCGATAATTGGTGCCCCCTTTTTCTCTCTCCTAATTTTTCTCATTACCATCATGGGCGCGATATTGCTTGCCCTGCGAAGCTTAAGCGAAGTAGGGTGGCACGGTATTACTTTCCTGATCTCCCTCCTCGACAACTTCCTGGCATCACTGCAAGCACTACCCAAACCAAAAAAGCCACGGGTTAAAAAAATCATCTTTCCCCGCGTCTCAGTCGCACCCCGGCATCTCTCCAGATTATTATGGCCTCGCGGCACGATCATACTCTGTCTCTCGGCTATTTTCTCCGTCTATATTTACCAACAAATCTTTGCCGGTCTACCCTCCCCCCACGCTCTTACCAATCGTTCCCAAAAACTGACTACCCAAATCCTGGACCGCAACGGCCAACTACTTTTCAAGATCTACCAGGACGAAAACCGGACCCCCGTCAAGCTCTCTTCCCTGCCTCCTTATGTCAAAGAAGCTTTTCTCGCCATCGAAGACAACGGCTTCTATCAGCACTCCGGTTTTTCCGTCATTTCTCTCCTCCGCGCCACCTACCACAACCTCACTAAACAGCGGGTCGAGGGAGGCAGCACCATCACCCAACAGTTAGTCAAGAATGCCCTTCTCTCACCGGAAAAAACCTGGCAGCGAAAAGTCAAGGAATTAATCCTCGCCATCGCCGTTGAAACTATCTACAACAAAGATGACATCTTGGAGATGTATTTGAATGAAGTCGGCTTTGGCGGTCCGGCCTACGGTATCCAGGAAGGCGCCGAACAATATTTTGCTGTCAACGCCAGGCAACTATCGATCGCCCAGGCCGCCTTTCTGGCCGGTTTACCAAAAGCGCCCAGCAAATATTCCCCCTACATCAACCCGGGCCTAGCTTTA
>DATDRC010000063.1:0-3261 GCA_035291985.1 Patescibacteria group bacterium | reverse complement strand
AAAAACTTTCTTCATCTCTCCTATTATTGAGGTTTCTCAAACAAAAAACAACCCCCTGGCTGTTTACTCGTGTAAGCAGCCTCGGGGGTTAACCTAAATCCGTTTCGGCCCGGGCTCGGGCTTGGACGGTTTGGACGGTGTCAGATCGGGAACCGTAGCCAGATCAACTGCCAGCCCGTCAGGGAAAACAAATGTTAATCCTTCCATGGCCTTCCCGACGAGAAAAACAAGGACGTAACCGACTCCCTCCTCCGTCGCGACGCCCGGGTAAGCCAGCTGCCAATAAATCCACTGCCCCTCCTGATCCAGCACCCGCGGTCCGTGGGTACCACCATCTTCAAGCCAAGAGAAATAAATAGCCTCCCTGGTTGTCCCAGGTGGGAGCAAAAGCCCCACCACAAGCACCTCTTTGGAATCGTCCTTCGGCGCGACTTCCCGACCATACATCTTTAGCGTTGCCTGCCGGGAAAACCATAACACCTCGACTTCCGAAGAAACAATAGTCTTCTCACTTGTTCCCCAAAAAAACTCCACTGTCGACTCCGGAATTGGAACCGACGTTGGCGTGTTTACGACTCTGCCATCAGCACAGCCCGCCAAAATCAGTCCGGCCAGCGCCAACAACCAGATCACCTTGTAGTGCTTTGCCATTTCAGGCCTCCTTCCATTGTCAAAGATCAGACCAGACTATACCACAATCACACCAAGAGTCACAGCTCTCTGACCATATACAAACCATCTTGCCGATAGCCCAACTTCCGGTAGTACTCCCTTGTCCCGATGGCACTAATAACCGCCATCTTTTCGTAACCTTTTTCGGACGCGTTTTTTTCGGCCACCTCCAGCAATCGTTTCCCCAAGCCCCGGTGCTGGGTCTTGCCTTTTCCCCTCTTACTCAAACCCATTGCCTGGCCGTAACTGTGGACCTCCCTGACGATCGCCGCTCCCCTAAGTTCGGGGAACAACACCCCCTCGCGTTTATATGGCAGCCGCAAACGTAAAAGCGCATACAATCTGCCCTCTTTTTCGAAAGAAAAGAAAACTTCCCTACCGCCCGCCGTCGCATACTCGATCTCGCCTAGTTCACAATTCGCCGTGTCTAGTTCTGCCTTCCGTCCGCCCACCTCCCGGCAGCGGATACAGCGACACGGTCTGCCTTCCTTGATCAGCTCCTCTTCAACCACCTGGCGAAAATTGGTCCTGACCGTCCCGGCCGCCACCCACTTCCGGCTGATATCTCTGATCAAGCGGTCCACCCGGACCCACGGGGGCGTCAAGGCGCTGATTTCCTTCAAAACAAATTTCAGCTCCTCGTCGCTATAGGTCCGGTGTTCTCCCCTTTGCCACATCCGAAAGAGTTCCGTCCCGGCAATCACCATGCAGGGATAAATCTTGACGTAATCCGGTTTGAACCGCCGGTCGGAGTATATCAATCTACTCATTTCTATATCCTTTTCCGGACTACTCCCCGGTAGGTTGGGCATCAGGTGATAGCAAATCTTCATCCCGGCATTGCGCAATAACCTGGTCGCCTGGGCCACTTCCGCTTCCCCGTGGCCTCTCTTCGTCAACCGGGCAATTTCTTCGTCAATCGCCTGCACCCCCAACTGGATCTTCGTCACCCCTAACCGCCGGATCAGCTTGACTTCGGCCTCGGTTACCCAATCGGGTCTGGTTTCCACCGACAAAGCGACAATCCTCTGCTTGGCCGTCTCATTCTTCCTCTGCGCCTCCTCCAACCGTGTCAAGAGGTCCGACCTCTTGACACCGCCCACGGCGAAGGTTTCTCCTCGGGAGGAGACGACTCCTGGGATGGTGGCACCGCAGGTGACTCCTCCCAGGTGGCGCGACTGACCATTACACGCTTCATAAATCCTGGTTATGAACTCGATTTTGTAGTCGTCAGGGTAGGCCGAAAAAGTGCCGCCGATGACGATAATTTCCAATTTGTCCGTCGGATGGCCGTTCTGTCTTAGCTGGGTTAAGCGCTGTTCCACCTGGGCCAGCGGGTCAAAATCGAGGTTCTTGGCCCGCTGCGCCGCCGGTTCGTCGGACAGGTAGCTTTTGGGCATATTTAATTCCAGGGGGCAATAGACGCACTCGCCCGGACAGTTAAACGGCTTCATCATCACCGCCAAAGGCGTCACCCCCGACAGCGACCGCCCCGGCTTTATCGGCGTCAAGAGGTCCGACCTCTTCACTCCCCCGAGGTGTGCAAATGCATTCCTCGCCCCCACCCCACCCCCGAGGTGGCCGGATGGACTCCTCGGGGGTGTATCTGTAAAATCTGTCTTATCGTTCATATATGTTTGATACTCGAAAAATTGCCAATACTTACGACCAAATTGGTCTCTATTTTAGCGCAACTCGACCCAAATTATCGGCTTCGGCTGTTTCTCTTCTCCCCACCCTGCCACCAAAAGCCCAAGTCCTCGACCTGGGCTGTGGCAACGGAGTGCTTCTCACCGCTTTGCCGAAAAACACAGATTATACCGGTCTCGACATCAGCCAAACCCTAATCGACGAGGCCAGACGTCTCCACCCAAAGCACAAATTCATCTTCGCCAATGTCCTCGATCCCCAAACCTGGCCGGGTCTAGGCAAATATGATTTCATCGCCGCCCTGGCTGTCTTTCACCATCTCCCCACCCCAGATGACCACACCAAACTACTCCGAAATATAAAACAGCACCTCAAACCCTTCGACTCCGCTCAGGGCGTACCGCCCGCTTCGGTCCTCGTATCTGTTTGGCGCCTGGACCAACCCAAGTTTGATAAATTTCGTACTGCCACCAAGTATATCTCCATCCCCTTCCACCCTGCCCGCAGTGCCTACGGCACAGCCGTTGCAGGCGGGGGCGGCCCGTCCCGGAACTTCTACACCTTCACCGACGAAGAACTAACCGAACTTGCGAAACAAGCTGGTTTTTCCAATATCAAAACCGAAGTCATAAAGGATAATCTCTACCTCAAACTCGCTTGACATTGCCAAGAATAAATTGCGATACTTAAGCAATGCCCAATGATTCTGGTGGTCAATTTCCCCTGCCCGCCAATACTGCTCCAGCTGTAGGCGGGACGCCACTCACCTCACCCGAGGAAGTCAAACTAACTGATGACGTCGCCCCTGACTTAACTACTCCCCCCGCCACCGCGCCAATATCAACTCCAGAAGCAGAACCAATGCCCACCTATACTCCACCCTCCGCTTCTCCCACCCCCGCAACCATCACCCCCAGCCGACCTTTCCCCATCGTCACC
>DATDRC010000062.1:0-16229 GCA_035291985.1 Patescibacteria group bacterium | reverse complement strand
AGGGTTTCGGCGTATTCCAAGGCTGGTGTTTCCAGAGGGTCAAAGCCGTATGAGGCAAAGACCTTTTCAATTTTTTGTTGAATGTATTGGCGCTTTAATGCTTCTTCCGGCAGAAAGTCGCGAAAGCCTTTGAGGGTTTGGGTTTTGCTGGTCATGGTTTGATTATATGCTATATAATTTGCGGGCCAGGTTCGGCAAGTGCGCGCCGAACCAAAGGCAGAACTTTTACAGGAGGTTTCGATGGGTAAAAAGAAAAAGGCGCGAGTGTGGCGAGAGCTGGAATTGACCCGTTGGCAGGCTTTCTGTCGGCGGTTGAGAGCCCGGGCGGCCCAGGTTGATAAAACTATCCCGCGACGATTAGGAACAATCTCGTTTGGGCGGGCTGAGGCTAAGGCGTCGAAGAAAGGAGGCTAGCTATGGTACAAAACCAGGGCGTTTTGCTAACCAATGTGACTCGCATTTCTCGACCACTGGGTTGAGATGTAGGCGCAGGGGCGGTGTAACAACCGCCCCGTTTTTTTAGATTTCGGCTGGAGTGGCGCTACGAATTCCGAGCTTTTCAAAATCCTTATCGTAAGTGACAACCAGCCATTTCTTTTCTCTGATTTCCTTTGTTGAGGCGATTAGACAGTCTATTAGTTTGGCCTTTTTTGTACTGAAAAGTTCGAGAGCATAGAGCCAGTCGACGTCGTCAATTATCGCCAGTCCATGTAAGCTTACGATTGATCTAATTGATCTCACAATATCCACCTTTTCGAATTTATAGAAGGAGCCGAGTGTCCAGCCGATTTCGGCCAGAACCAGACCGGAAGTAAGGGCTTTGATGCTTCCTTTTTTGACCTTTTCCAACAGCCTAAGGCTAGAATTGAATGACAGCGACTCTTCTCTGATTAAAACTCTTAAGAAGACATTTGTATCGATGAAATATCTCATTCCCGCTGGTATGATTTCTCCATCTCTTCCCTCGCTTTAAGTATCGGTTTTTTGGTTTTTGGCACCAGACTGCCAGCCAGATCTAGTATGTCTTCAGTCGGAGTTAATTTGATAAAGCCATTTGAGGCTTCCAGTTTTATTCTTCCTAATAGTTTGACTCCGTACTTTTTTCTTAACTCTTGGGGAATAGTTACTTGGCCCTTTTGGGTTATGGTCGCTAAATACATAAAGTAATACTACACCATGAAGTATTACTTGTCAAATTGTCAGATAATTTTGGCTTGAATGAGAGTAACGGCGTTGGTGGCAATGTTGGTCAGGATAATGCCGAAGATTTTTTGATCAAGGGTAAGAGTAGTCAGATCGAATTTAAGCAGTTTCCCCAGGGCAACCTCCAGATTTTTGTCGTCAACCTTTAGAGTTAAAGTTTTTTTCTTGGCGTCGATTTTGACGATCGGGGAGAAGATGATCTTTTTGCTGAATTTGGGGACCGTTTCTTTATAGATGACGACGCGTTTGGCGCCGATGATATCCGGTCCAGTCAGGTTGCCAATGATGATGGCGCCATCAGCCAGGGCGATGAGTTCCGGCTTGAGAACGCTGCCCTCCTTGATAATGGTGGTGCCGGTGTTATAGCTAACCTGAAGAGTGGTGCCCCGACTGTCGAGAGAGAAAACGCCCTGTTTGATATCGGTGATGGAACCGGCGTAACCGACGAGACGATTGCGGTCCGCCTTCGCGTCCAGAACCTCCTCGGTTTGCTTGACGTTATCCTTGGCTTTTTGCAGAACGTCCTCGTAGGTCTTTTCAAGCAGGGTTTGGCTGTCGGTGGCGACCGGGGTATCGGTGGAACCGGTAGGGACGGGGGAGGCCAGTTTGACGGTAGAATAAACAACTGAGATTTCGATGGTTTCGGTTTTTTTATCGGGAAGGAGAACGCTGACCTTGATTAGATTCTCGCCACCGGTAAGCGCAAAGTCGGTGGAAAAATTACCGCTGGAATCGACGGTAAGGAGAACGTCGTCATCTTCACTTTCGATAGCGATAGCGCTGGCCGGGAGAGTTTTACCACGAATCTTGATGGTGGCAGTATTGACGACGGCGTGGTCGAGAGGTTCGGCGATGTTCAGGTTGCTTTCGACGGCTGGGGTGGGGGTGGCCGGTGCAACTACCGCTCCGGGAGTGCCGGTGGCGGAGGCGGCCTCTTTGGCCGACCGGTTAGCCAACTGCAGGCCGTAGAGAATGACTCCACCCAGGGCCAAACCGATGATGATGGCAAAAATAACTTCTTTGCGCATAGCTTTTTTATATATCGCGAGTTAGATAATAGCATATCCACCAGCGGCGGACCTTGTGTTAAGATAAAACCAACTAAATCTTATGGAACTAACATTTCTTGGCAAAAATAGCTTTAAATTCAAGACCAAAAACTTGACTTTGATAGTCGATCCGGTGAGTCCAAAGGAGCGAGCTGACGTCGTAGTTTTTAGCGGAGTTGCCGGGGTGGTGGCGGTAGCCGGAGCAGTCAACCGGACAGAAGTTTTTGTGATTGACAAGGAAGGGGAGTACGAGTTGGGCGGGGTGGGCATTATTGTCGATCGACTTTCGCCGGACAAAGAGGACAAGTTGGTCCGGATTAGCGCCGATGGGGTGGCCATCGCCGACGTGTCGGCGTTGCCCACCGAGGTGGAAGAAAAAACTTTGGAGAAACTGCGAGAGTCGGATGTGCTGATCGTGCCGCTTTCCAAGGCTAAACTGATCGAAGACGCAGAGCCGTATCTTGCCGTCCTGGCCGGTTATGACAACGCGGCGGAAGTAGATCAATTTTTGGCGATTCACAAGTTTGAGGTGGTCAAGCGGGATATTGACAAGTTGAAATTGGAGGCCGATTCTCTGCCTGATAATACCGAGGTAGTGGTCTTAAATGGCTAATCTAAGAATCCCGCCGCATTCCGATGAGGCGGAAAAGTCAGTTCTGGGAGCGATTTTGATCGACAAAGACGCGATTGTGGAGGTGGCCGAAGCGGTCAAGAGCGAGATGTTTTACAACGAGAACCACGGGCTGATTTATGGAGCGATGATCGCGCTTTATGAGAACCGGGATCCGATCGATGTGGTTACCGTGGCCGATAAGTTAAAGAAAGATAAGAGCTTGACCCGGGTTGGGGGCATGACCTATTTGTCCGAATTGACTAACGTTGTGCCGACTTCGGCCAATGTCGTCAAGTACGCCGCTTTGGTCAAGGAGACCTATATCAAACGGCAGATGATTTCGGCGGCGGCAACGCTGGGCGAACTGGCTTTTGATGATAGCAACGAATTGGCGACGATTTTGGATACGGCGGAAAAGGCGGTTTTCTCGCTCTCGCAGAAGAATATCAAACGCTCTTTCATCCCGATCAAGGAAGCGCTGGCCGAAAGTTTTGACCGACTGGATGAACTGCAAAAGATGGAGGGGGGCCTGCGAGGAGTGCCGACCGGTTTTAATGACTTGGATGACGTCTTGGTTGGTTTACAGGACAGCAACCTGATTATTCTGGCGGCGCGGCCGGGTGTTGGAAAGACGGCCTTGGCAACGAACATTGCCCAGTTTGTGGCGGTAGAGAAGAAAATTCCGGTGGGGATTTTTTCCCTGGAAATGAGCAACCTCGAGCTAGTCGACCGGATGTTGGTGGGCCAGGCGGGGATTGATGCTTGGAAAATGAAGACGGGGAACCTCAAGCCGGATGACTTCGAGAAGTTGTCGGAGGCGATGGGTATCTTGGCCGACTCGCCGTTATATGTTGATGACACTCCCGGTCAGACAATCCTCCAGATGAGAACGAAGGCCAGACGCCTCCACTCGGAGGTGGGCCTGAAACTGCTGGTGGTTGACTACCTGCAGTTGGTGGTGGGGGATGGAAAATACGAGGGTCGGGTCCAGGAAGTGGGGGCGATCTCGCAGGGTTTGAAGAACTTAGCTCGCGAGCTACGAATTCCGGTTTTGGCGGTGTCTCAATTGTCCCGGGCGGTCGAGAGCCGGGTAGAAAAAATTCCTCAACTTTCGGACTTACGCGAGAGCGGCTGTTTAACTGGAGAGACGTTGATTGTCAGACGGGATACGGGCCAGCGGGTAAGGATCGCCGAATTGGTTGGGCAGACTAATGTTCCGGTTTGGGCGATGAACCGGCAAATGAAGTTGGTACCGGCGGAGTTGAGTCGGGTTTTTTCGAGTGGGAGAAAAACTGTTTACGAAATGACCTTGAAAAGCGGTCGGGTGATAAAAGCCTCGGCTAATCATCCGTTTTTCATGGTTAACGGCTGGAGGCGATTGGATCGGTTGAGGGTGGGTGATCGAATCGCTACAGCAAGGAAGGTTACCGTTAACGGAGCAACGGAGGCCGTAAGCGACAACCGGCTGATTTTGTTGGCTCACTTGATAGGTGACGGTTGTTATTTAAAGGGTCAACCTCTTCACTACACCAACTCTGACAAGATTTTGATAGAGATAGTCAAGAATGCCGCCGAGGCGGAATTTAAAGTCAGGCCGCGGGTAGTCAGACAAGAATCGTGGTTCCATCTGTATCTAAGCGCGGTTGAAAGGCTAGCGCGCGGCAGGAGAAACCCAATTGTCAGGTGGCTTGATGAAGAGCTTCATATTTTTAATCAGCACTCCAGGGAGAAGAGAATTCCGGAATTGATATTTGGTTTGTCGGAAGAAAAAATCCGTCTATTTTTATGCCACCTCTGGGCGACGGATGGCTGTATTTTCGTGAATAAGGCAAAAAAGGGACCAAGGGTGAGGATTTATTATGCTTCGGGGAGTCGGGAATTGGCTGATCAGGTGGCCCATTTGCTTCTACGATTGGGGATAATTAGTACGATTAAAAGCTCAAAGAAAGCGGGATATGAAGATATGTGGTCAGTCCAGGTAACCGGTAAGATTGAACAAACCAAGTTCCTGAATTTGATCGGTGGAGTCGGGGAAAAGGCGCGGGCGGGCAGGCGGGCGAGTAAGTTGCTGGCCTCTTTGAAAGAGAACCCTAATAACGATGTGATACCCAAAGACGCTTGGGTGGATGTTGAGGCGGCCCGGGTAAGGGCGGGGTTTTCAACCCGCGAATTTCACCATCGACTTGGTTGGTCATATAGCGGAACCCAGAGACACAAGAATGGTCTGAGTCGGCAGCGGTTAGCAAGGGTTTGCGAAGTGCTGGCTGATGCAAAATTAATGAATCTTTGCCAGTCCGATGTGTATTGGGATGAGGTGAAAGAGATCAGAAAGATCAGCCAGGAGGAGGTATTTGACGCGACTGTGCCGAGGCTGGCAAGTTTTTTAGCTAATGATATTATCGTTCACAATAGCATCGAGCAGGACGCGGACGTGGTGATGTTCCTCTACAAGCCGGATGATAACAATCTGGAACAGTACAAACTAAACATTGCCAAGCACCGTAACGGTCCGTTGGATCAGGTGAGCCTGATCTTTAAGGGTGAGAAGATCAAGTTCTTTGGAACAGAGCGCAGGAGATAGTAATAAAACTATAAAGTATTTGGCTTCGAAATCAACAGTGAAAAAGCTGTGGTCGGGGGAAAACAAACTGGCGCTTAAGAAGATGGAGGAATATTTCGAGCGGGGAGTGAAATGATTTTTAATAAACTTACTTGCGGAATAGATACTGTTCAGCTTTGGCGTATTTTCTGATTAGACAGGGTAAGCCTGGTCTGTAATAGATCCAGTTCAGAAGTCTTTTTGCTTCATTTGTGCTAAATTTCAGGACATAAAGCGGATGTTTACCTTTTTGTGATTTTGTTATTTTTTTATTCAACGAACCACTTAAGTTTGTTAGTCTTGTTATAGATTCTCTGAGCCAGACGAGATGTTTTTTGCTTGCTGATAAGAAATAGACAAAAAGTCTTTGATATATGTATTTGGGATTTATATGTTGTAGATATTTGTCTTCATAACTGACGATGCTTCCGTCACCATCGAGATGACCTCGCAAAAAATCAGGAAAGAACCTGTCGTTTATTTTGATTTTCCCGAGTGTTAGTGACTTATTTGGGAACAAGCCAATTGTGGATAGCCACCTAAAGAGCTTCACGTCTCCTATTTGGACTCTATATGAATCATTTTTTGATAGGGAACTCCTCGGATTTATTGTGATCCGGTTTGTTTTGCCTAAACACTTATTGAATGTCTCGATTAGTTGTTTGTCCGCCGAAACCAGAGAAATATGTCGTTGGTCAGAATATAAGCAGCCGTCGGTAGTAATCAGGCCAATGGCGTAAGCCAGGTTACTGCTAAATTTTGGCATTGTGCCTGGGGCGGGAGTTGAACCCGCAAGACCTTGCGGTCACGGCTTTTTGAGAGCCGCGTGTTTGCCAGTTTCACCACCCAGGCAAGATGCTTATATTATCTCACAGTGAACCTGAATCTGCTAAAATTGGTGCGTATGTTGCCTTTCTTTTCAACTTTTATTTCGGGGCTGGGTGAATTAGTCGGCCGTTGGTTACAAGAGGACCTATTGAATGTAAAAATTGATGCCTTGTCCGATGGTTTGGTGATTTTTGAAACAGGCACTTCCAGTCATGATGTCGGAAAGATCCGATATTTAAACAATTGTTTTGTTCTCATATCGAAATACGGGTCAACTCAGTTGATTACTGATGTCTCTGCGGCGGTTGGGTTTCTGCTGCGCGACAAGGGGATTGGGGGGAAGCTGCGGCAGTTAGGTGCGATCAAGGGTGGTTCGTTTAAGGTAATCTTTTCTTCTGAGAACCGTACGGTTTCGGTCGATCGAGATTTGTTGGCCCGACTGGAAAGGTTGATTAGTGGGGAAACTGGGTTAAGACCGGTTAGGTTCGGAGCTGGTCGAGAATTTTGGCTTATAACCCGTCACGACGGAATAGTTTTGTTCGGTTTACGAATCACCCCCCTGAAAAAGAAAACCGAGGAGGGAGAGCTTAGATTGGAACTTGCCAACATCCTTTGCCATCTCTCTGGTCCGGGTAAAAGTGATGTTTTTCTCGATCCCTTTTGCGGTTCAGGGTCGATATTTCTCGAAAGAATTAGTTCTTTTCCCTACAAAATGGCCTTCGCCTTCGATAACAATGTGGAGAAGATAAAGATACTAGAAAAAAAGGTTTCCTGGACCAAGGAGAAGATAAAGATTCGTGTCGGGAATGCGCTTGGTCTGTTTGATATTGAGGCCGGTTCAGTTGACAAAATAATAACTGATCCGCCGTGGGGTCATTTCCAAGCAGTTGAAGACGTGGACGAGTTTTATCGGAGAATGGCAAAGGAATTCAGTCGAGTTTTGAAGTCTGGCGGAATCGCCGTTATTCTAGTGGCACGAGAAATAGAGCTTGATAGGTTTATTTCTGAATTCAAACTACTGGAGAAGTATCAGATTTTGGTTTCGGGTAAAAAGGCGAGCATATTTAAATTTTTGAGGGCGTAGCTGTATAATTGCCGCGTATGATTGATGTCAATAAGCTAAAAGTAGGCGTAACTTTTACCGAAGATGATGCGCCCTGGAAGGTGTTGAAATACGACTTTATCAAGATGGGCCGGGGTGGGGCGACGATCAAGGTCAAGGCCAGAAACTTGTTTAGCGGGTCAATTGTGACCAAGAGTTTTCAATCCGGAAATCGGGTGGAGGATATCGCTTTGGAGAAGAAACAGCTGCAGTATCTCTACGGGGATGACGACAAGGCCTATTTCATGGACCCGATTAGCTTTGAGCAAACGGAAATACGGCTGTCGGTTCTTGGAGACGATGTCAATTACTTGGTTGAAGGGGAAAGGGCTTGGGTGCTGTTCTGGGGCGAGAAGATCCTGGGGGTGGAAATTCCGGCGGCGGTAGTGATGGAGGTCACCGAGGCCGAGCACTGGGAAAAAGGTGATAGCGTCTCGAATTTGACCATGCCAGTAAAGGTGGCCAGTGGTCTGACGGTGATGGTGCCGCTGTTCATCAAAAAGGGCGACAAGATCAAGATCAACACCGAAGAGGGAACCTATATTGGCAGAGTTAACTAGCGGAAGATATAGAGGAGGATGAGGAGGAGGACCTGGGGAATGAGGCCGATGATCTTTTTGGGAGTGCTGTGATGAAAGTATTTGTGGAGGGCGGCCAGTTGTTTAATGGGGAAGAAGCGCCAGCCGAGGAAGAGATAGGGGAACTCGAGAAAGTCAGGCAGGAGGGCGACAAACCAGCCGAGCCAGGGGAGGGGCGAGAAGGGTCGGCCAAACTGGAAGAAAAAGAAAACGATCAGGATTGAGGCGGGAAAATCGGTCAAAAGTTCCTGAAAAAAGGCGGCCCGGTGGCTTTTGATCTTCTTGGTTAGTCCTTGGCCGACGTCCCAGTGGGGGATATAGTCCTCGACAAAGTGGGAGATAATGATCAGGGGAACGGCGAGAGCCGGATTGGCAACCTTGGTGGCGATAAAGGCGCCGGTGGCGGCGTGGGCGATCGAAAGCATAGGCTGAAGTTTAGTATACTATAGTGGTGAACGAGATACTCCTGAATATAGGCCGGCTGTCGGTTTTTACCCTGAGCTTTTTTCTAGTGCTGGCGTATTTGTGGTATTGTTTTGTGGTCTACAAAAAGGGGCTGGAGTTTCGCTATACTGCGGAGACGCTCTACGATCTGGCTCTTCTTTCCGGGGCCTTAGGTTGGCTGTTCGCCCGGCTTGGCTTTGTGATCGAACATTTTTCGGTTTTTAAGGTTAATTTTTTGCGGCTGGTTTTGCTATCCGAATATCCGGGCTATAACTATCTGGGGCTAGTGATTGGTCTGGTTTTGGCGGTAACGATTTTGGCCCGGAGGGAAGAGATCAAGTCTTACGAAGGCTTGGATCTGTTAGGTTTGGGCTTGCCGGGGGCGATGGCTTTTGAGCGCTTGGGCCGAGTGTTTTCGGGTGAGGTCCGCCTAGTTTGGCAGTTGCCGCTGGAACTGCTTCAGGCGCTGGTCTTTCTTTTGATTTTTGTCTGGTTGTGGCGGCTGGAAAAAGAATACCGGACTTTTTCTTGGTATCGCTTTCGGCGAACCCAGGCCCGGCCCGGCTTCATCTTTGGTAGTTTTCTGTTTCTTTCCGGGTTAGTGGTGATGCTGTCGAACAGCTGGCCACTTTTCAAGTTGACCGCGCTGCTATTTGGCCTTTTTGGACTGATCCTGGGAACAATCATCATCTATCTGCGGTCGGGCAGAAGTTTAATCCATGATGTCAAGTTGCTTCCCATAATTGGCAAGTGGTACACTAGGTCAAAATGAAAAAGCAGTCGGTCGTGTTTCCAATCAATGTTCTGCAGCCGCTCTTGAACTATCTGCGGGGAGAGGAGAAAAGGTTGGTGAAAGTTAAAGTTTCCTTAAAGAAAGAGGACCCCTTCAAGGGCAGAAAACGAGAGGCAGATAACTCAGTCGACGCCGATGTGGCCGAGCAGGTGGACCATGACCGGGTCTTGGCGGTGAGACATGAGATAACCAGGTCGCTAATCAATATCCGCAAGACCTTGACTCGCGTCAAGATTGGCCGCTACGGGACGTGTGAAAGATGCGGCCAGATGATTGATACCGACCGCTTGGCGGTCAAACCGACGGCGGAGTATTGTATGGCGTGTGAGCAGGCGGTTGAAAAAAAGCGGTGACCAATGAGGGTTTCAGTTTTGGTTTGGGCCAGGGCGTGTTCCCGTCGCTGTTTTTCTTGGCTCTTTGTGGTTTGCTCCTGGGGCTGATTTTGACAAAAAGAGTCCGGGGTGCGGGTTGGTGGTTGATTTTGGTTGGCGGTTTGGCCAATAGCCTGAGCCGTTTTTGGATTGGATCCATCTACGACTATTGGAAGATGCCAGGAGTGAACCTGTGGTTTAACTTTCCCGACTTATTGATTACGATAGGAGTGATATGGCTAATCTTGACCTGACGGTTTTATGGGAAGATGACGATATTCTGGTGGTGAACAAGCCACCTTTTGTGGTGGTCAACCGGGCTGAGTCGATTAAGGGTGAGACGATACAGGATTGGGCGGAACGTCATTGCGAGGAGGTATCCCGACGTGGCAATCTATATGGATCGCCACGCGAGTACGCTCGCGATGACGAGGAGTTGTTTAGAAAAAGATCAGGGGTGGCGCATCGGTTGGATAAGGAAACGAGTGGTTGTTTGGTTATCGCCAAGAACCCGAGGGCTTTGACGGCGCTGTTAGCGCAATTTAAAACCAGGGAAGTGAAAAAAGAATATCTAGCCTTGGTTCATGGCCACTTACTGCCGGGTGAGGGCACGATCCGCCTGCCTTTGGCCCGCAGCCGCCATGATCGGGAAAAGTGGGAAGTAAAGTATAGCGGTAAGACGGCGGAAACCGGCTGGAAAGTGGAGGAATACTACCGTCAGGCGACCTTGGTGCGTTTGTTCCCCCGGACCGGCCGGACGCACCAGATCAGGGTTCACCTGGCCCATTTGGGTTTTCCCATTTATGCGGATGAAAAATATTTGACCCGTAGCTTAGTGGCTCCCGATCGGGAGAGGCTGGCGCATCATTTTTTGCACGCTGCCAAAATAGGTTTTTTCGACCTGGGGCATGCCTGGCGGGAGGTAAGCGCGCCTCTTCCGACTGATATGGCCAAGCTGTTATTATTGATGGAGAGTGACTAATCTCTTTTTGATTTTTAGTTTGGTTTTTGGTTTGGCTGTTGGCGCGGGGATGGCGGCGCGTCTGGTGCGTCAGCCGGCTTTTTTGGGTCACGTGGTCGTGGGAATAGCTTTAGGTTTTTGGGGGGTAACGGCCGGTGGTGAGATGCGCCAACTGTTCGATATCTTGAGTTCGGCGGGGATAATGCTGCTGCTTTTCCTGGTCGGTTTGGAGATGAATATTGCCGAGGTGAAGAAAATGGGCAAGGTAGCCCTGATTGTTGCCGCCGGCCAAATTCTGGTAACGATGGCTTTTTTTGGCGGGGTCTTTTCCTGGTTTGGCCTGGCGTTGTCGACCAGCCTTTTTTTGGCGCTGGCCGTTTCGTTCTCGAGTACGATTATCGTGGTCAAACTTTTGTCGGAGAAGCACGACTTGGGGAGCTTACCCGGCAAGGTTGCTGTCGCCCTGCTTTTGGTCCAGGACCTGGCGGCGATTGTGGCTTTAATTGTCTTCGGCGGCCAGGTGAGGGACGGGGTAGCTCCGTTACTGACCAAGGTAATTATTCTGGTGGCGTTTACGGCGCTTATATCAAGGAGTGTCATGCCGAGAATTTTGCACCGCCTGGCGAAGTCGACCGACGAATTGATTTTGTTTAGTCTGGCCTGGTGTTTTGTTTTGGCGGCGGCGGTGGCCTCGCCGCTCCTCGGTTTGTCGCTCCCGATCGGCGGCTTTTTGGCCGGGTTGGCCCTCTCCGGCAGTTTCGAACACGCCCATATCGCGACCAAGATTAAACCCTTACGGGACTTTTTCCTAACCATTTTTTTTGTCGGCCTGGGACTGAAGCTGCGTTTTGACGGAGGCGTTTGGCTGATGGCGATCTGGCTATCTTTAGCGGTGATAGTGGTTAAACCGCTAATTGTTTGGTTATTGATGCGCCTGGTCGGTTATCGGCAGAGGGTGGCCTTTTATAGCGGGCTGCTTTTGGGCCAAGTTTCGGAATTTGGTTTTATTTTGGTTGGCGTCGGTCAAGCGGCCGGTTTCTTTGATAGTCGATTCGTCGCGCTGGTCTCGCTGGTCGGTTTAGTGACGATGGTGATCTCGTCGTATTTGATTATTGATAATGAGTTTGTTTTTCGATTGGTGCGACCGATTTTGAATTTTGTTTGGAAAGACCGGTATGTAGAAAAAGAGACCGAGGCGGAGGCGCTGGCGGACCACATAGTCTTGTTTGGTTGTCAGCGGATGGGCAGGAGCATGCTTTTACAACTGGCCAAGAACAAAGAGAAAGTGTTAATTGTCGATTTTGATCCGGAGGTGGTCAGGAGGCTTTCTGAGGAGGGCTACCCAGTGGTCTATGCCGACGCGGCTGATACCGATGCCTATGATCAATTGAATCTGGCGAAGGCAAAAATGGTGGTTTCGACGGTTGAAGACATAAAAGACAACCTGGTAATGCTAGCCGAGATCAAGAGGCGGCGCTTAAAAGTAAGCGTGGTGGTGGATGCACAGACGCCCGAGGATGCCAAAAGACTGTATGCGGCCGGGGCGACCTATGTCATTTTCCCCCATTTTGTCGGTGGTTTGCATTTGGGGGATTTGGTAAGGAAAGGGGTGAGGGAAAAAGACGACTTTGAGAGCTATCGGAAATACCAACAAGAAGTGATGTCCGGCGTTTATGCCTAAACTAAGCAAAGTGTTTAATGTCATTGGTTTGCTTTTTTTGGCCTTGGTAGTGGTAATGTTGCTAGTGAACTTATTGCGGCGAAATGTTTATGACCCGGTTTTGGGAATTAATATTTTAGTGATTGCCAAGGATGGGATGGGTGTCGTGGCGGTGGCCGAGGGGAGTGGCTTGGTTAGCGTGATGAGATTACCCGACAATCTCCTGATTCCGATTGATCCGACGGGGGCGGAGTATCGAGTGGAAGCGTTTTACAAAATTGGTCTACCGATCAAAAATGAACTTTTTGTCAGTCGGGTGAGTGTCGGACAGGCTTTAGGTGTAGTTTTGGCCGGTGTCGTCAAAACTAATTCGGAATTTGGGTTAACCGGTCTTTTGCCGTCTTTGATGTCTTGGTCGAGTCAGACCAATTTTTCGATTCTCGATCGGTACAATTTGCTCGTGAGTATCAAGAATTTGTTGACGAAGAGGACGAACTTTGAGATTTCTTTTCCAGCCGTGGTTGCCGACGCTGTCGAGGAGGCTGACGGAACCGAGGTTTTGAAGTTAAACAGCAGCGTTTTTGTTTGGAGCCAAAATCAGTGGGCGGCCGATGAGGTGCTCTCGGAGACCGCCGAGGTGACGGTAGTGAACGGTTCGGGGCGCGAGGGCAAGGCCCGGTCGGCGGCGCGCCAAATGGAGACGGCCGGGGTGCGGGTGATTAGCCTAATGACCGCCAGGAAAAATACCAAAGATTGTTTGATCTGGGGCAATGAGAAATTACACCCAAAAACAGTTTCTTTTTTAAGGCTCTCCTTTGGTTGTCAGGAAGGGGCTGGTGATGAACTTTTTGATTACATCGACCACGACGTCGAGAGCGATTTGGTGGTGGTTTTGGGAGAGAGAAATTAGAGCCTTACGATTCTGAGCCCATCAAGGGGTCATAGATTTCCAGGGGGGGCTGGGAGGGGGCGCCGGAACTGACTTCCAGGTCGTCCAAGCTGTGGTCGGAGGAAAAGGACGGAGCGCCTTTCAGACGTTTACTTGATTTAATCTCTTTGATGTAGACCTGGATATTGGCGGTATCACTGCTTTTGATCAGAGTTTGATATTTGTAGCCGGCTTTCATTAGCCGGATGAGATGAATCGAGATGTCATCGGGGAGGCAACCGATATATTTATTAGCGGCGGTGGCCACCTTTACTTTCCGGCCGGAAATTTTCAGATCCACCGGCAGGCCGGTATAGAGGGTGGCGACAATATTGGGCTCGCCGATGTTGCCCAGGGGGACGATGATTGATTTCCCCGGTTCCTTGATGAAACTAAAAGTATGGTTGCTTAATTCTTTGGTATTATCATATTCCCGGCTGTATTTCGGGGAGGCCTTCTTGAGATTGGTTTTGGCGATAGTGTTAAAAGGGTCGAGCTTCAGGATTTTGAGGAAAAACTTCTTGGCTTCTCTTGGTTGCTGAGATTTGAGATAAGCGATGCCGAGACGGTTAAGAGCGGCGGTGTTCTTTGGTTCGGTGGAGAGGATCTCCTGGTTGGCCTTAATGGCCTCCGGCCAGTCTGCTTTGATAGCGGCTTGGATGGCGAGGCGTTCGGGTGTCTTGTTGGATGTTGGCTCGGCCATTAGTTGTCAATGATAGAAATATTAAGATTGATAGTCAAGCCCCAGCCTATCTTACTTCTCACCTTCAGGAACTATTCGTTCACGGCTCGAAGAGCGATATTGGCGGGGCAGGTGATAAAATAAGGGTCATGAGCGGGCATTCAAAATGGTCGACCATTAAACATAAAAAGGCGATTGAGGACGCGAAAAGGGGAGCGGCCTTTACCAAAATCGCCAAAAAGATTCAAATTGCCGCCAAAATGGGAGGCTCGGGAGATTCCGAGAGCAACCCGTTTTTGCGGGCTGTCCTTGAAGAGGCGAGAGGCGTTAATATGCCGTCAGACAACATCCGTCGCGCCATCGAGAAAGCCATGGGGGGAGGGGAAGATAGTCAGATTGAGGAAATCGTCTATGAAGCTTATGGCCCCGGCGGAGTGGGCTTTCTGATCACAGCGGCGACTGATAACCGGAATCGGACCGGCGGGGAAATTAAACAGATTGTTGACCGCGGCGGGGGCAGTTTGGGTGCGCCGGGGTCAGTTTCGTACTTGAAACATATCCAGCCGGTGCCGATGATTACCTTGGCGGGCGGGGACAAGGAGAATTGTCAGCGGTTGATGGCGGTGCTCTCGGAACACGAGGACGTAGTTGCTGTTTGGACTAATTTAGAGCCATGAGTAAGCGGGCAAAATTTTTCGCCGTTTCTCTTTTTCTTGGATTTTTACTTTGGCTTTCCGGATTTTTTGGTGTTGAAAAACGATTGGCGATAGTGTTGTCAATTTCGGGCATAGCCTATGTTCTTTCGGCGTGGGTTTTGTTTGAGGACTTAAAGGGATGGGAATGGATCACGCTGCTAATTCTGCCGGTTTTGTTTACTCTGGGGAGCGGGCTTTTTGGAAATTTACTGCCGAGCGCGATCCCGTCGATGTTCGGATTGAACTTTCAGATTGAAACATCGCTCTTTTTAGGGGGCGTAGTTCGTTTTGTTTTTATCGTTTTGTATGTTTTGGGAATGTATGCGGTAATGCTGACCGAGAATATTTTTTCGGTGGCTTCGATTCGGACGATTCAGCTCTTTAGGGCGGCAAGATCGGTCTCCTTCATCTTGGCTCTGATTGTCTCTTTGTTTTTCTTTGCCGTCGTTTACAGCTTGAGGCTGCCTTTTTATTGGATTAGTTTAGTTGTCGGGCTGGTCAGTTTACTTTTGTCGTTTGAAAGTTTGTGGAGCGTTGATTTAAAGACAGAACACCTGGATGATGTCTACCGCCTATCCGGCATCATTGGTTGGCTGATGGCTTTATTTGCGGCGGTAGTCGCTTTTTGGCCAATCGTTCCCTTTATGGGTGGGTTGGTGCTGACCTCGTGTTTTTACGCCCTGCTGGGGATTTTGGAACAAAGATTGGTGAACAAGATGATGGCTGTGAACTACGGGGAGTTTGTGATCTTTAATTTGATAATTGTCGGAATCGCTTTTTTGACGACGTCCTGGCGGGGATAGACCCGCCTGCAGTCCGATAAATCGGACAGCATTGTGGGCAGGGAAGAGGCGAGTACCCCATAACTGTAATAACCTATAATTTACTCTGTTTTCACGAAACCCGAATGTTTTCACGGTTTAGCAGCTTTTGTGGATAACTGCCAGTCGTGCCTAGACAAGCATAAATGATGTGGAGTGATGTAGTCGGGAAGATAGAGGCGGGGGTGGAAAGAAATAAGTGTAATTTGACCGACAGGATCTCTCCCCGAGAAGACATGTACGTCTAGCAAAATAATTAATTTTGGCTTTGATTTCTGGTCGTTGTCTTTGCCAGCTCTCCTCTATCGGTGGGGATAGTAAGGCATTGGGTATTTATCTGGCCACATCTGCGACGTCGTGGAATGTAGGTTTCACGACGTGGCGCAGACATAATGTCGGTGGAGAAGGGCGCCCTTATTCTTCGCCTAATCCGGACAAAATCCCGAAACTGTCTAGCAAACGACTTTAATTGATCAATGCCTCCCCGATTCTTTCCAGTTCTCTAACCGCGCTGTCTAGATATGTCATTTTTGGAGATAAACCCGAATCCCCAAATAACCGTTTTTTGCGATTCAATTAATCAAAGAATCTCGTCTTTAACGATTAACTAATCGCATTAAATATCTGCGGGCTTTCTAGGGGCATTACACGGTCTTGCGGCCTTAATTTAGCCTCAAATTGACAATAAATACGCCCCGAACCAGGGTGACGATTAGCAATATTACTGCAGCGGTAACCGAAATCGCGCCGAGCGCGAACCCTTGGAGAGCATCGTTTTTTTCTCTTTGTGAAATGATTTTGCCGCGATTGGCATATCTTCATCGAGTGGCAATATTCTACGCTGGAGCGACAAACTAATCGATACTATTATGGGATAGTTGTTCGGAATTGCCTTTTGGCGT
>DATDRC010000061.1:0-4875 GCA_035291985.1 Patescibacteria group bacterium | reverse complement strand
GTGAAACAATGACTTGCTCACGAACAGCTATGGGCTTCTTCATTTTTCTCACCTCCTTTCTTGAGAAGAAGAATACCCCCACCTGTCAAAGGAAAACTAAGACGCAAAGAAACGACGAAGATTGAGATGTTACTTTACAGTGTCTAGAGTCGGCGATTTTTACCTTTTCCATGCGTCCCATATCTTCCTCAATTGTGGTTTTGTTTTTGTTCTGGTAAAGGCGAAATACCAGAAGAGAAACGAAACTTGTTGAGGTGTTTTCATCCCCCGGTGTTGTCCTAGCCGTTTCTTGATTTGAGAGTTGACTCCCTCCAGTGAGTTGTTGGTTGATGGGATTAGCGGCTTGTCGAGGTGGACGAAGAAGGGGTGCCAATCATCAGTCAGTAGTCTCCAGGCTCTCCTTAAGTTCCCGTGGGTATACCACCACTTCTTACCCGTCTCCGAATTGACCGTCTTTTCCTTGAGTCGGTGACCAAATACCCTTTCCCATTCAATCAAGTCAGCCAGCCAGCTTCTTTTCTCGTCCTTTGTTTTGATGTGGGGTAATTGTTTGGCGATTCTTCTCAAGACTTTTGTTTCCAAGAAGGAGCTGTTTTGTGGGAGAAGCCTCTTGGCTTCTCTGACCACGTGGGCCAGACAGCGTTGGTGGGGAACACGGGGAAGAAAGCCGGATACGACTCGCTACTCCAGTACGACCAGAAGATGTTTTCTTTGTGAGTGATGTCCCTGTAAATCATAACCACCCCGTTTCTCCTTAGCCACTTGCCGTCGATTCCCAGGACCCAGGGGTCGTTGGTTTTTGCCAGCGTTGGAGGGAGTACCCTTCACGCTTCGCCGGGAGAAACAAATCTGTCGAAAAATACCTTGAACTTTTTGCCAAGTGTTGGTCGGTTAATTTCTTTTGATTCCACCAATTGACTCCGATTGTTTTTTCCGACTATCAGTTTTTGAAACCCACTAAACTCTCCGAAAAAAGTGGGGGTGAGTTTTTGGTGGGAAAAAGATTTCCTACAAACTAGACAAAGATATTTCCTTTTATCGGACCTGTGGAAACCCAATTTCTTTGCCTGTCCGCCACAAAGTGGGCATCTTGTAATCCTACTTCTGGGGGTATGCTTAATTTCATTTTAGAAACTTAGCATACATTTAACTGCGATTCAACGGGGAAAAACCTTGATTTTAGACACTCGTTTTTTTACTTAAGCGGTATTCGATGACTTTACCAGGTGT
The DNA here is from genome assembly GCA_035291985.1 of Patescibacteria group bacterium. Lineage (GTDB taxonomy): Bacteria > Patescibacteriota > Microgenomatia > UBA1400 > MFAQ01 > 2-01-FULL-50-23. Next base: position 3,645 of record DATDRC010000061.1, on the reverse strand, counting down.
GACCCGGAATAATTCTCCCAGGACACCAGTTAACGCTGTTTTTGCTGACAAGACAATACCATCATCGGGTTCACCTCCAGCCGCGAGAAACACGTCAGCATACCAGTCGGTTACCGTACCACCAGCGGGTCCTGAAATGTCTGGATCCTGTACTGGCCGATTCGTCCCTGGGGAATAATTAATAACCACGGTCATTGGCCTTCCCCCAATTTTCACATCTTTCTCCCAATCTCTCTGAAACCCCTTCGGTACAAAACCCTTCTCCCTCAGCCTATCGGGTTTCTTGAGGTTGTCGCCAATAACATCTTCGGTTAATCTCAACATAATCAAGTAAAACCGTATTGGGGAACTAGGCGCGACTTCATATTTGCCTTCGGCTTCTAAAGCTGTCATGAGCGTTATTATACCCCAACTGTATATAATCTCAAACAGTGGTCAATTTTAATTACAAAGTCGTCAGAAACCGGCGCCGGCGCTTTTCGTCCTCGATCTCCATCACTCCTGAGAGGGGAGTGGTGGTCAGCGTTCCCAAGTGGGTCTCGCTTGGTGCTATTGAAAAAATGGTCGAAGAGAAAGCGGCTTGGATCAGAAAAACTCTCGCCCGCATCGGCACCCAACCCCGCCCCAAAGCCAAGCAATATACCGATGGCGAAAAACATTTATATTTCGGCGAGGAATATCCCCTCGCGGTCATCCCGGCCACGGGTATCGCCACCCCCAGATTACAATTTCTTTATAACCGCTTTGAAGCCAAAGTTCCCGCCCACCATCCCCCGCACAAGCAAAGAAAGGGTCTGGAGGAAGCAGTGCTCCGCTGGTATCTCGATAATGGTCAGCGGATCATCACCGAAAAGGTCAATTTTTTTACCAAACTCTTAAACATTTCATATAACCGTATTGTTTTGAAAAAGGTTTCCAGTATCTGGGGTAGCTGTTCGCGCAAAAACAACCTCAACTTTAACCGCAAACTGATCATGGCCCCCCACAAAATCGTCGATTACGTCGTCATTCACGAAGTTTGCCACCTGATCCATCATCATCACCGCCAAAGTTTCTGGGATCTAGTCAAAAGTCTCGACCCCGATTACAAGATGCACATCAAGTGGCTCAAGGCCAACCACCACCTTTTGACTATTTAAATCTTGGGGTTATAATCCGGGTATGGCAGACACACCTGAACTGAGAGAAAGATTTCGCAATTATGAAACCCGGGACGCAGCCATGCTCGATATCGCCCGTCTCTATATCGACGCGCTGGGGGTAGGCACGGACGAGATGATCCAGTTGTTTCACGGCATCCCCTGTCTCAACGATCGAAAGCTAGCAGATATCAACGAAATTTTTCTTCGGGTTCGAGTTGCTAACGAACAGCTTCCCCAGGCAAGATATATTTTTTCGCTCTGCACGAACTTTTACGAACTACCCGAAAAGATTGAGGAACAAACCGACCCCGGGCTTGCCTTCGTCCTCTGCCACAACATCGTCTCCCAAGCCGAACAATTAGCCGAGACTATGAATACTCCGGTTCGCGAAACCATCGCCGTCCTCGCCAGAATCGGAACCGAGGTGGCAATTCACTTTATTCTCACTAGCGAGAAACCGGAGGCAAAAAGAAGTGCCAAAGGAAACCTTATCTACTTCGCCCTGATTGAAATGCTGGCCCTGGGAACAAAAACCAATGCTTTTCAATACTGTTTCACCAATCCTGAAAAGACAACACCCGAGTTTTTCAGGCATCTGGACACCATTCGTCCGATCATCGCACTTCGACCGGGTGAGGACGTAAGAAAGTTTAAAGGCTCAATCGTTTTAGGCGAGACATCGGTCGAACACCTAGTCGTTCCCAAGAAAGGCAACGAGTTCTACTACATTGGTGGTGATGGAGAACCCTCTTCACCTAACCCCCAGGGCGGTGAGGAGTAAATAGCGGGCGGAAAGTGTCTTGTCTAGCGAGAGGTTCCGTTGTGATGTCCTAATTTCTTTTGCCTCAATGAACCGTTCGCTAAATAAAGTGTAGAAGGTCCCCGCGTAGTAGCTGGAACTATTTTTCAAGAGGCGGTCCGCTAAGGTTTTATATCTTTCGACCTGATTAATATTGGCATTCAGAACCACGGCTTTGGTTGTATTTCCGCTCCCGATTACACTTTCTGCCAGGTCATCAATATCCATCCAGACATCGATTATTGCTTCGATTTGATCCGGTCGGTTGTTTTTGTGGGCCTTAATTGCCAGTTTCGACAATAACTCTCTTAGTTGTCTTATGGCGATAATTCTTTTATGGAGCGATTGAGATCCTGATCTTGCGATTGCGAGCTTCTTCTTGTCCCAATTGGGAATTAAACCGTTTAGGCTGTTCACGTCCTCATCAAATGATCTTGCCTCCTCACCGGTACCGCCCGCTATCGTCATTTCGCCATCACTGACAACTGCGTAATTGTCAGTTTGGGTTGGAGATAATAAATTCCCCCTGACGTCATCCCAGTCTGCTCCCCCCTCGTCAATGTTGCCGACATCAAGACGGTAATGACCGGTTTCCCCATTTGCCTCGACAGAAACATTCAGGGGCTGGCCATCATATTCCGGTATAAAGAATAATTTTTCTGACGGCATATAAACACCCAAGCTCTCATTGCAGATACCAGTTTGATCGCAGACACGAAGAGTGCCCGGCGAACGGAGGAATGTCGTAAAAACTCTTCGGCAGGTATCGGCGATTGGAGTCGTCGACACCAAATCACTTTCCAATCCCAACTGGGTAAATATTTCTTCAAGCGGACTTTGATCGCCGATTATTCCGCCATGATCTGCGGGGAAGGTAGCTTGGTTGGAAAACAAATTCGTCGCGCTTGAGGCAAGAACCGCTCGATCGCCATCGTTCGTATTTTCAAACGGGGAATCAGCGATGGGTTTTCCATCCTCCCACAAACCAAAGGTCCTGTCTAACCAATCTCTGTCCGTCACATTCACGAAGCGGATTGTTTGGTTGCCAGTGCCGCCATTTGCCCACAGCACACCATCGATCAACGCTTTGTCAGTATTCAATTCAATCAGCGTTTGGTTTCTCTGACTCAAGGAAGCTGATGGAACCAAAACGCCATTCTTTTTCAGGAAATCGAAGGTTGGTAAGACATCCTTAAATCCTGGCGCTAGACGTCTAATTGTGTCAAGCTCATTTTCGCCAAGACGCTGGTTGGCCCTAGTCGTTAACCGCAAGGCGAAATTCTGACACACGTCACCGTTCCAAATCGTCGCCCCCTCCCAAATTCCATAGGCGTCAATCAGACCCTGGTGTGGACTGCCAGCCGTCACTATCTTGTCGATTTTCCCTGTTCCAGTTCTTTGGCCGTAGGTTCTGGCTACCAAACCACCATAGCTATGGCCAATGAAATCAATTTTATCGTCTGCCCCGATCTCTCCCGCCGCAATTAGTCCGTTAATGTAGCCGCTTAAATCATCTGCCAAATTATTTAGCCCCTTCCTCCAGTCGTAGCCAAAAACGAAAAGATTTTCGCCTTCGACATAGCCAACGTTTTTAAGCGAGTCGATCAAGTTTTTGTAAAGCGTTACGAAAGAAGGAATCTGCCAATTTGTTCCTGCCGTCCCATTCAGGATTGCCCCAAAATCCCAACTCGCCCCAGATCCCGG
>DATDRC010000060.1:0-11030 GCA_035291985.1 Patescibacteria group bacterium | reverse complement strand
CCTCAGCCAAGAAAGAAAAACTCTTTCCCCGGAAACCAGCTCCCAATCATCCCTGGAGGCAATATCAATTAGCAATTAACAAAACAAAAGTAGGACATTTTAATTTCCCTGAAAGGGTGACATTTTAATTTCCCGTTGACACCTAAAATACCCTACTTGCAATTCCAAAAATAATCATTCATATTCAATATTGAAAGCCATGAAAATAAAGCTCATCCACTACCCTTATTACGGCCACCCGGTTGGAGAAATTATTGATCTCGGTGAAGAATTAAATGCGTCTTTAGTCTCCTTTAATAGAGCTGTCTGGATCGAAACAAAAAAGGCCCCACCCCTCAAAGAGGTCATTAAAGAGGTCGTCGAGGCCGTTACCCAACCCCATCCCCCGAAGAAGAAGCTCCTCGCCAATTCATTGAGAGAAAAAGTCCAGGCCAAAAAAAAGAGAAACCTTAATGATGATATCGACATATGACCATCTACAACTTACACTCCGATGCCGCCAGAGAGGTAGAAGACCTGAAAGTTATCGCCCATGACGAATACGACAAAAATGGCAAGATGCGCACCAACCGTTATGTCGAATACACCGTTATCGGTAAAAACCGAACCTGGAAAGACTTTATGACTATCAGAGACTTTAAGAGATTAAACCCGAAGGTAGTTGTAAAAGGGTTAAACAAAGTTTAAGGTTAAAGTATGGCCATCCAAAACGATTTTACAATCTACCCCAAAACCAAAGTCATCAGACACGTCTCAGGGACCAGCACCTACACGGCTGTTCAGTTTTACTCTTACCTGATGAACACTTTTGATGAACCCGGCTTCTTGACCTACCAGACCCCGATCCGCTTCAACACGCCCACCTCCTTCACCATGATCAACGGCTGGTTCCTGGATAATGGGGACGGCTCAGAAGTTCTCAAGTACCTATACGGCGGAGGTATTGATACCTCCGGTTACGCCACAGTTTCAGACCCCGTTTACATGATGGATGTGGACGCCGAAGATGCCGCTTTTGTTGCCGGTGACCTAGACCTACCCATCACCGACGACGGCGTAACCGTCGGACCGTTGCTTTCTTTCAAGGCCAACTATCCCACTTCATTGACAGCCAGGTTTTGGGTTAGAGACACTAGGGTAACACCGGCTGACATCGCCGCTGGGTCAGACATCTTGGTCACCGGAGGAACGGGTGACTATAGCGGTAATACGTTGGGGCCAAGTGTCAAGGGTGATGATATCTATCTCAACCTCTTTACTATCGCTTCTTTTTCCGGTTCTCCCAATCCCCAAGTCTACATCTACCAAGACCACCCCGTAACAGGCGCCAGAACCCGTATCGCTGAGTGGAGCAATTTGGCTAACTGGGACAGGAGTCAGAGTACCGGCCCGGCCAGTCCAAACCTTATCGACGTCCTGTTCCCCATCCAGCTTGCCGGCACGCTTATCGACTCTGGCAACTTCACTACTTTCGCTCGTCAAACTGGCGACTCCTATACTTTTGTCGAGTCAACCGTTACTGAATCCGGCCGTACCCCAATCGCTACTGAAACTTCCTCCGATACCGTCAACATCACCAAGGGTGAACACTACATGTTTTACACCAGTGCCAGTGACCCTAGCTATACCGCAGGCACGGTCATCCAAGATGTCGCCACCGGTGGCGCTACACCACCAACCTGGTATGCAGAAATTGTTGCCCATACCGCCTGGTCAGCAACAGCCGGATATATAACTCTTAGAGGTCTACGCGGCATACCTGCTGACACCAACGCCATTTACGTTGGCGCTTCGCAACTGGGAACTGCCATCGTCAACGGCTCCGTCGGCGATACCTATGTCACCTACGATACATCAGCCACCAATCCAGGCGCCGGAGACATAGGCAAACCTGTCGCCGGAGATAGCAGTACCGCTGAAAGAATCGTTAGAGCCTTCAGCCACGACGAACCCGGAGGCAAGCTCCTTCTCCAGGTCTATCACACCCATGGCACTACTGACGGCCGCAACTATACCGGTAGTACTCGGGATTACCTCTATAAAGATTTTACCGCCGCTGACAGTGTCACCGCCGCCACCGGTGGTTCGGCTACACTCGTCGTCGGTCTTGACGCAACCAGCACGACTCTAATTTCTGGTTACTCCGACATCACCGTCGCCCACATGAACGGCACGGTAACCGTCAGCGGTATTGCTAACGGTCCACTTATCCTTGGGGACAGATTTACTTACAACGCCGGGGCTCAATCAGGCATCTTGATTTACGCCGATAGCTTATCTGCCCCGACCACCCTCATGTTGGGCAATATCGATCCTGATTTTGAACCGGATGCCGCGGACGTCTTTACCTTCGAACAGCCAGGAGCAGGGACAACCACCGTCAACTGTGATTCCGGCTTGACTGACGACAACACCCAAAACTTTGAGTTTTCCCTCCAGACAACCGGAGCGCTTTACTCGGTCTTTATAGAAGGCGGCTCCATCTACAACACCGGTCGGAGCCTCTCCGATATCTACGCCTATCTGCAGTACTATGTCCGGGACGGCCAAGCTGTATCCTCACAGACCGTCTATACCAGCACCGGCTCCGCCATCACCAAGCTTGCCGCGGAAGAATACATTAAAGCCGATCCCGCTTTCTCTGCCACCAAAACTGCTCCATTCGGCACTCTAGCCGGTAGCACCTTCTTCGGTGCGACAGGCGTCTGGCTCCAAGGAATGTCTGCCGCTGATAATAACAACATCAAGCTAACCGACACCAACGCGGCCAAAGACACCTTCACGCTCCGACAACCTTTCACCGCTATCACTCTCACCATCAGTAACACCAGACAATACGACCGCATCGCCATCTACCTCGAAGACGGTTCTACCACCTTACCCGATAAAGACACCTATGCTTCGCACGCCACCAACAATGCCCAAGGGGACGCCACTTTCGAGCGCACCACCGGTACCGCCATGCCTAACGACACCCCCACCTCAGGGACCATCGTTGTCGTCGATGTCTCCGCTAACGAAGAGCACCGTTATCGATACGATTCCCGCAACGGCACCTCCACCTCCCCCGTCTTTACCCTCCCATCAGTCTCAGAAGCAGGCTCGGTCACCACTGACACTGACAGCCAGGTACTCATCGACTCAGCGGCAGCATTCGACACCAATGTTCAGGTTGGTGACATTATCAGAAGAACCAACAACGAAGGCGGTTGGGCTTACGTCACCAGCGTCGATTCCGCCACTCAAATCACCACCACCCTCCTCTCTACCACGGCTAACCGCAACTGGGATGGCTCGGCTACTGCCGACTCCTACGAAACCAACAGATTAGTTGTGCTCTACACCGGCTCAGACACCTTTTTTGTTCCTTATATGGATACAATGGAGGACATTGGCTCCGAAGGAGTCCCGGGCAACGCGACCCAAGATCTCACTTATGTCTCCGATCGAGAAGTCGTCATCGAAGTCCGAAACGTCCAGTCAACCACCCAAATCGTTCCCTTCAAAACCACCGGTACCATTACGACGAACGGTCTGACCCAATCTGTCATCAGAACCGAAGACACCGTCTTCACCTAAACCTGGCGGCTATCTTCTGCTCTTGGATCTCAACTTCAGGAGCCTTACTCTCATCTCTATCGCTTTCTCCTCCTCTCCGGTGAAATAACAAACCTGACCTAAATTGTAGTAGGCCTCCTGGTACTTTGGATATATAGCAATCGCCTTCCGGTAGAATCGCTTCGCCTCATTAAACCGACCCGTGCTGGTGTAAACATTGCCCAAGTTATTAAACGCTACACCACTATGTGGTTTAATCTTGATTGCATTTTCAAAAGCCACCTCGGCTTCTTTGTATAGGCCCAAATTTTTATATGCTACTCCCAGATTGCAATAGGCCTTAAAATACTCCTGATTTAATCGTATCGCATCTTTATAGCTGTTGATCGCACTCAAAAATTCTCTCCGCTTGAGAAAGTAGTTGCCTGCCTGAAAATAGACTCGAGCTGATTGCTGTTTCATTGGCCGTTGTTCATTATAATATGTATCATGGCCATCGTCGTCTATCCCTACTTAAGCCCCAGGATCATCGAAATCCAAGCTCCCACCACCGAGATTTCCATCCAAGCTCTTACCGACCAGATCAAGGACTGGGAAGATGAACCCAGTAACCTGACCTATCCTATTTTAGTCAAAACCTTCGGCAAACAGGCCCTGGGTGGCGGTATCCAGGTGGGAATTACTGCCGAGCTACAGAACGCCAAGGTCTCCTTCCAGGCCCGTGACGGTACCGATGACCCACCCGAGGTCATCTGCGTCATCTCCGGAGGCAATCTGGTCGCCCTTGACTCAGCCGGCGCCTCCATGACCCCAATCTACCCTACCGCCTACACCCAGGTGGTCATTTCCCAGTCATCCTCCGCCACCATCGCCACTCCGCCCTCCGACGACCACCTCCTCTATCTTATTTCCTCCCTCCTCGGTCGACAAAAATCCGTCGGCAGTTTCTTCTACTGGAATCCTACTTCGGGTCTCGACACCAATGATGGCACCACCGCCGCACTGGCCGTGCTCACTTTTGCCAAGGCCCAAACTCTCACTACCGCCGGCGCCGGCGACACTATCTTCTGCGTCAGTTCGCACACCTCCGGCTCGGTGACAATCACCGAAAAGCCCAATATTACCGTCGCCAATCTCAAGCTCCACGGGCCCGGCATCAACGCCAGATTGATCCCCACTACTACTACCACCCCGACCATCACTATCGCCGCCAACAACGTCGAGGTCTCCGGCTTTTACATCGAAACCGCCGCCACCGGAACCCAAAATGCTATCACTATCGACGGCGACAACGTCCTAATTCGCGACTGTTGGATCGGCGCCGCCCGCGGCCACGGCATTGCCGTCACTTCTTCCGCCCGCTTCCGCCTTTCGACTTCCGTTTTAGAAAATTGCGGTGGTTCGGGTGCCGGCGACGGCATTAACTTAGGTAACTCCACCAGTCAAGCTCACATCAGCAAATGCATCATTAACGCCAACCAAAATGGCATCGTCCTTTCCGGCACCACTATTTCCGACAATATCATCGAAAGTAATCTCATTTACAAAAACACCGCCTACGGTGTCGACGTTGCCTCCGGGGTACTCCGAACTATGGTCCGCGGGGAAAACACCATCACCAACAACACGACGGCAAACACCCGTGACCTGGGCACCGATACCTATATCGAAACCCCTGCCGGCGGCGAGTCTGCCAGCGCCATCGCCGACGCCGTCTGGAACGAAGTCATTGCCGATCATCTCACCTCCGGTTCCACCGGCAAGACCCTCAAAGACGCCAAGACCAAGGCGACACTCGCCAGTCTTAAGTAACGGTTTTGATATACTTTATCGAGTATGCCACAGCCCAAAATTGCTATCTTTGAGGGAAAAAATATCCGTCGACACTGGGATAACGAAAAAGAGTTGTGGTATTTCTCGATTGTCGACGTTATTGGAGTGCTGACAAACCAAACGGATTTTGTGAAAGCTCGTAAATATTGGAACAAATTGGCAGAAAGACTTCGACTGGAAGGAAGCGAAGTGGTGACAAAATGTCACCGGTTGAAAATGATGGCTGCAGACGGAAAAATGAGGCTCACCGACGTGGCAGATACAGAAACCATGTTGCGTTTGGTGCAGACCATTCCCTCTCCCAAGGCTGAACCACTTAAGCTCTGGCTCGCTCGTATCGGCTACGAACGGCTCGAAGAAACCGCCGACCCCGAACTCGCCATCAACCGGGCTCTAAAAACTTACCTTCAAAAAGGATACAGCCGGGAATGGATCAACCAGCGCCTAAAAAGTATCGAGATTCGCAAAGACCTGACTGACGAGTGGGAAAACCGCGGCGTCAAAGAGGGGCTGGAGTTTGCCATTTTGACTGATGAGATATCTCTGGCTTGGGCCGGGTTGACGACGAAACAATACAAAAATCTCAAAGGACTAAAAAAAGAAAGTCTAAGAGATAATATGACCAACCTCGAGTTAGTGCTCAACATGCTGGCGGAAACCGCAACCACCGAGATTTCTAAAAAGCGAGAACCAGTCGGCCTGATCCAAAACAAGAAGGTCGCCAAAGAGGGTGGCGCCATCGCCGGAAACGCCAGAAAGGAAATTGAATCAAAAACCGGCAAAAAGATCACCACCGGCAAGACCCTCAAGGACGCCAAGACCAAGGCGACACTCGCCAGTCTTAAATAACGTGTCGTCCGCCTCAGGAGGGCAACGCTGGCCTCCCTCAAATAGCCTCATTCACCCCTCAAAATGTTATAATAAGCCTATGTACAACTGGTCAACGGACACGAGCAAACTAAGCCGCCATCCCCAAAAATATACCCTCTGGAAACTGGAGCAACTCATTAATTATGGACTAGGTGGACAAAAAATTAGCCTCCAACTTCTCAAAAAAAACTGGCCCAAACTCAATCTCGATCCCCATTACAAAAAAACGCTGGAGTTCTTTCTGTGGCCAAAACGATTTTAACTCCTTTTCAAACCAAGGCCACGTTGGCGTCACTGAAATAGCAAGCAATCCTGAGCGAACTAAGTCCTGAGTTTGTCGAAGGAGTCGAAGGACTCGCCAGTCTTAAATAAACACCTACCGGTAATGAACAGTAAGATTAAGTATCTCTATCGCCTTTTTATCACCCCGCCAAATAAAAATTGCTCTGATTTTTATATCCACCCGAAAACTCCAGATACCGACAGATTTGGGTTCCAGCAATTCGGTGTTTAGGCTCCGATGAAATGGGTTTTGCTCAAAAAGCCTAATCTTTTTATCTAGCTTTTGGGAAACTCCTAGCTTTTGTGCCTTGACAACAACTTTATGGCCTAACGGTAATACCTTTGGGCCGGTCATTTGTCAAAGTAATCACTCTGCTCAAGGCCCTCCCTTAGATCAGCCAGGAAATCATCAGAATATTTCCCTGTTCCGGACAAAGTCGCTAGAATCTTCGACCTAGACTTAGTCGCTGGGGGTGCAAAAGGCCAAGTCTGTGCTTCTTGGCTGAACTTAGTGTCCGTCTGGGCACGACGAAGCAAGGCGCGCAAAAATTCAGATCGATTCGCAAAGCCCATCCGACCGGTCATTGCCCCAACAAATTTTGCCTGTTCGTCCGTAAGGGATATATTCATAGTGGTCATAAAATTATTATAGCAAAGATTGTCAAAGTTTGCTCAAACCCGCCACTCTAAAAAGGCGTTCGCCGCCCCATCTCCCGATAGGTTCGTCAAGATCCTCGCCCCTTTCTCGCGGTAGAAGTTTAATGCCAAGGGCAGTTTTTCCCCGACGTAGGCGTAGATCGATTTCACCTTTTCCTGACCAGTAAAAGAAACGACTTTGTCGAAGAGTTTGCTACCCAAGCCCTTCCGCCTTTCCTCCGGCCTGACGTACATATACATCAGTTCGTAGCACGGCGTCGCCATCTTGAATCTTTTATCTACCCAGCCTTCTTCCCTGAAAGTCTCCTCCCAGACCTTCATCTTTGCCGCCGAGTGGCCGACGACCGCAAAACCGACTTCCTTTCCCGCCTTGTTTTTCTGGTAAAAAACGTAAACGTGGGTATTCCTTTCCTCATCGGCGATCTGGAATTCCTTGTTTATCCGCTTGACGAAATGCCGATAGACATTGTCCCCACCGACAATCTCGGCAATGTTTCTGATATCATCACCACTCATAGAAATAATCATACAGCATTGTAAATTTTTTCAACGGGTACAGTTTACAGTTAACACTGAACTGTAAACTGTAAACCATGGTAAAATACCCTCATGACTAACCAAAGCTATAAAGACCAAATTATCGGATATATCAAGTCGCGCGGCCAGACTAGAGCCGACGACCTCTGGCGCCACTTCCAACTTAGCCGCGTCCTGATTCATCGCTATCTCAAAGAACTTCTTCTGGACGGCAGGCTCGCCCGAGTAGGAAAACCACCCCTGGTTTTTTATGTCTACTTGAACGGCAGCCTTGACCAAGCCACCACGGAAATTGATATACCGAATAAGATAAGAGACATTATCGAAAATAACTATCTCTACGTTAGTCCGCTTGGAGAGATCATGCCCGGCGTTGAAGGATTTAGACGCTGGACAAAAGATATAAAAGAAGAAAACCGTGTCGTCAATCTTGCCAAAGAGTACGTCCAAAACCGCTCAAAAGCCGATAGTTTTATCAATCGCTTTGGCTATATCAACGCTACCAAAAGAATAAGGGATATTTTTCCCGATTCACCATTGTCTAGACTTTATTATTTGGATTTCTATAGTCTGCCAAAGTTCGGGAAAACAAGATTGGGCCAACTTGTTCTCTATGCCAAACAAACCCAAAAGATCAGCCTCGTTAAGGATATTATCCCCCTCTTCCGCCGGATAGTAAAAGATCTAATCAAAAGATTCGATATTGACGCCGTGGGTTTCATCCCCCCGACCATCCCCAGGAAATTTCAGTTTCAAAAAGAAATAGAGAAACAGCTAGTCCTCAAACTGCCACGAATAGAACTTGTCAAGGCATACATCGGCGATATACCCGTGGCCCAAAAGACTCTAAGCAAACTTGAAGATCGCGTCACCAACGCCCGCGGATCGATCTTTATCAAGGACGAGACTAGGCACTACAAAAATATTCTTCTCATCGACGACGCCGTCGGCTCCGGAGCCACTCTGAACGAAACCGCCAACAAACTTAAACAAACCGGGGTCGCCATCCGGGTAATCGGTGTGGCCGTCGTCGGTAGCTACAAAGGTTTCGACGTAATTCGGGAAATCTAAAAGTGGTATATTTTATCTGTGAGCACGCGTAATTCAATTCCCGCCAGTGGCACCGACGCGGCCGTGGCTCGTTTCCTGCCCTATCTTGTCGAGATCCAAAGGAAGCTCTACGTTCTTCTGGCCGTTATCTTCGCCTCCGGCGTCCTCGGCTTCATCTATTACCAACGCATCTTGTCTTTCGTTCTCCAATTCTTCAACCTCAAAGGCATTACCATCGTCCTGACCAACCCCTACCAATTCCTTGACCTGGCGGTCAATACCGGCCTGGCCACCGGCGTCCTCACCGCCTTCCCCCTGATTATCATTTACGCCCTCCGCTTCCTCAAACCCGCCTTGAAGCCCAAAGAGTATCGCCTGATCAAACGCCTCGTTCCGGTCAGCCTCGTCCTCTTCATTGCCGGCTTTGCCTTTGGTGCCTGGGTGATGCAGTTCGTTATCAATCTCTACTCCCAAGCCGCCATTGATTTTAACATCGGCAATATCTGGGACATCAGCCACTTCTTCGCCCAGGTGATCATCGTCGGCCTCTGCCTCGGCCTGGTCTTTCAACTTCCCGTCGTCATGACCTTGCTCCTGCGGCTGAAGATCGTCAAGCGGGAAGTCTTCACCAGCAAACGCCGCTACGCCTACACCGCCATTCTGGTCCTGGCCGTCCTCCTCCCGCCAAACGATATTATCTCCCTTTCCATCCTCACCACTGTCCCTTTACTTCTTTTTGAAATTGCTCTACTATTTAACCAGTCAATCTAACACAAAATGTTTAACAATATCGGTTCAGGTGAAATCCTCATCGTCGTCCTCGTCCTCTTCTTTCTCTTCGGTGGCAAAAAGCTCCCCGAGCTGGCCCGGGGTCTGGGTGAGTCCGGCAAAGAACTAAAGAAGGCCAAAAAAGAGATCGAAAACGCGCTGACTGACATTAACACAGAAGAAAAGGATCAAAAAAAGATCACGCCCTCCCGCGAGGGTTCGGAGAAAGGGGGTGAATCAACCTAAATGCCTAACATCGGAACTACCGAAATTATCATCGTCGCCATCGTCATCCTCGTCCTCTTTGGTGGTAAAAAACTCCCCGAACTCGTCAAGGGAATTGCCCAAGCCATCAAGGAATTCAGAAACGCCTTCAAAGACAAGGACTAGAAGACGAATTATTAATTAAGCACAAAACACCATGTTTCAAAACATCGGCTGGCTAGAAATCAGCATCATCCTCTTGGTCGTGCTCGTCCTCTTCGGCGGTAGGTTTTTACCCAAAGCGGGTAAAGAGCTGGGACAATCCGGCAAAGAACTCAAAAAAGCCGCCAAAGAACTCAAAGAGGTTGTCGAAGAATAAGAACCAGAACCCGCTTCCCTAAACTATTGGACCTAGAAAGCGGGTTTTTTGGCTATACCCTTTATTTTCGCGAAAAGAAATTGGCAAAACCAGCGAAAAGATAACCGGCAACCCAGGACATGAGCATCGCGCTCACCAGTCCGCTGACAAAGCCCTCCAGCGTGATCACCGCCGACTGGATCAGAGCCGAGTCGAGTGAGTGAAACCACGCCTGTGCTATTCCCGCTGCCAGGTCAGGGAGATAAATGACCACCAAGGTGCAAATCGAATAAAGGATTCCGACCGTCCAGGAAAGTGCCTTGGCGATCGCTGTTGGTTGATATCTCATAAGTTCCCCTTTCTATCCACTATCTTACACCATTTTGTAACCATTCACGATTTAGCAAAACTCCGTCATCGCGAGCGTACTCGCGTGGCGATCCATCTGGAAGTTATTTGTATAGATTGCCACGGCTGAATACAGCCTCGCAATGACGTAACAATTTTACCTTGACAGTGGCCTTGATTGTTTCTAGACTGAAGGCAGGCATTATTGAATTTAAAAACCGAAGGGGGGTGACTTAACTGGATGCTGCGTAACATTGGCACTACCGAAATCATTGTTGTCGCTTTGGTGCTCTTGGTTCTCTTCGGCGGCAGGAAACTGCCCGAGCTGGCTCATGGTATCGCCGAGTCAATCAAAGAGTTCCGAAAAGCCTTCAAGGGTGAGGACAAAAAGGCTGAAGAATGAAATTAAAACTGTCCACTCTAGTTCTCCTATCTCTCTCCTTGTCATTAGGATTGTCTTTTCCGGCTTCCGCCCTGGCCGCCGCCTCGGCCGAGTACCAGACCTGCGCCCCAAATACAGTTTGCACCGTCGGCGAGTTTCTCTACGACGACGAATACGCCCCCA
>DATDRC010000059.1:0-11170 GCA_035291985.1 Patescibacteria group bacterium | reverse complement strand
GCCTTAAATTTTTTCCAGCCTTCGCCCCCGCCGATACCGCAATTTATGTCATAGAGATAAAAGGTGGACTCCCAGAAGGTGTCCTCATGAAAAGTTACCATCAGGTCAAACTTATAATCGCCCACGATCGACAAATTCACCTCGACCTCGGCCAGCCGGCTCTGGTCAAAAAAACTGCGGTTCAGATCCAGGCCGTCCATATTAGTTCTGGTTCGCGTGGCGACCGCCGAAGGTGAGACCACCGGCACATAAACAAAATCAGGTAGTCTTGCCTCGTATTTTTCAACCGCTTTTCGAACCGACTCGATCACCCCGGATTCATCGCCGTGGGTGCCCGCGTGAATCAGAAGAGTGGGGGATTCGCCGGAAATAAAATAGGGCACTTGGGTCTGCCCCAAAACCTTCAGCAACTGCCTCATATAAAGATTGTACTTGTTTTCGGGTCTTGTTTGGGTTTTAATGAAGGAGATGGCCCAAAACCACACTTTTAATCCCGCCTCCCCGACCATTATGCATCTGGATTTGAACTCCTGTTTTGCCAGCATCGAACAACAGGTCAATCCCCTCCTTCGGGGTAAACCGATCGTCGTCGCCGCCTACGTCTCCCCGGGTGGCTGCATTCTAGCCGCCTCAATCGAAGCCAAGGCTTACGGTGTCAAAACCGGCCTGCGCGTCAAAGAGGGGAGGCTCCTTTGCCCCAACCTGATCGTCCTGCCTTCCGACCCCGACAAATATCGCCGGGTTCATTTGCGTTTTCATAAACTCCTCTCCGATTACACCGACAAAGTCATCCCCAAATCGATTGACGAGTTTGTTTTGGATCTGTCTGACTTTGTTAAGTCGGAAATCAGTCTTGAATCGGTGGCCAAGGAAATTAAACAAAGGATTAAAAATGAAATCGGGGACTGGCTCACCATTTCCGTCGGTCTTGGCCCCAATCGTTTCCTGGCCAAGACCGCCGCCGGCCTCCACAAACCCGATGGTCTGGATATCATCAATCGGAGCAATTACCACTCCGTTTACCCAAAATTAGCCCTGGTCGATCTCCACGGCATTGCCGGTCACAACGCCGCCCGTCTTAACCGGGTTGGAATAAAAACGGTTGAGGAATTTGCCGCCGCCGATATTCAAACCCTCCACTCCGCCTTCGGTTCCGTCACCGGCTACTATTGGTACCTGCGCCTGCGCGGTTGGGAAATCGACGCCATCGAGTTAGATCGCAAAAGCTATGGTAATTCCTACGCCCTCCCCAAGCCCTTTATCACCGAGGCAGAACTGACACCGCTTCTTTCTAAACTGGTTGAAAAGACCACCTACCGCCTACGCCAAGGCGGTTACACTGCCCGCGGCGTTCATCTGGCCATTGTTTACCGTGACGGTACTTACTGGCACCAAGGCCTGACTGTCTCCGAGATTTTCACCGGCAATGACGTCTACCGCCACATCCGTCAGTTACTGCAAACGTGTCCCCACCGGAAACCGGTCCGAAACCTGGCCATTTCCTGTTTCAATCTCCGCCAGCAGGACAGCGTCCAGCTGGTTTTGTTTGAAAACATTTTGAAAAAGAGAAAACTTTCCCACGCGATCGACAAAATTAAACGCCGCTACGGCCAATACGCTATTACTCCGGCCCTGATGCTCTCCGTCAGGAAAAACGTACCCGACCGCATCGCTTTTGGCGGCGTCTCCGAATTAGTGTAAGATATTCTTATGGATAAACTAGCGCTCTTCTTTGCTTCACCGGCTAACCAGCCATTGATCATCATTCTCCTGGTTGCCGATCTAATTCTTCGCGGCCTGGCTCTCTACAAAAGCGCCCAAAAAGAGCAGAAGTTCTGGTTTATCGCCCTGCTTATCGTCAACAGCGTCGGTATCTTACCCTTGATCTACTTGTTGCTTTCAAAAAGAGCCGCGGCCAAAGTCGGTCACACAAAACCAGCCAAAAAAGCCAAGCGCTAGACTAGCCATGACGAAATACAAACATTATTTTCAGCAGATGCTGGAAGCAAATCAAGCCGTCTTTACCGATTTTAAAAAGGTCCACGACCTCTTCGTCGCCGATCAGAAGACCAACGAGGCAAAGTTCAACGAAAAAGGCGAAATTGTCATGGAGATTATCCGTGATTGGGAAAAACGCCTCTGTTCACGCCTGGAAGGCGGTAAAAATGGTGTTTACTCTGCCGGCCTGTCCGAGAAATTCCGGGCCGAAGTCAAGCAAGTCTACCCCAAGATCGATCTGATCGGGGTCAAACTATCTTTCGTTTCGGCCATCGGGAAATCATCCGCTCCAAACCCCTAACCGACTCAGCGCTTAAGTGGTGTTCCAGTCCTTCGATATCCTTTTGCCTAACTTTCGCCGGCACCCCCAACAGGGTCAGAAACTCTTTCAATATCAGATGCCGCCGGCTAATTTTCTTCCCGACTCTTTGTCCCAGGGCGGTTAGCGTGAAACCGCGATATGCTTCGCGCTTGACGTAACCTAGCCGTTCCAGCTTTTGGACCATCTTTGTCACCGAAGCCGGTCTGATCGACAGCTTATCCGCCATATCGCTCACCCGGGCATAACCCTTTTCCGAAAGCAGTTCCCAAATTCTCTCCAGATAATCCTCGTTGGCTTCGCTTAAAGAATTCATGGCGCTGATTATAGACCAGCAAAAGTTTTAACGATTAAATATAAGTTTAAAACGGTAATCACCCCCGCCACCAGCCACGAGGCAGACATCAGCCGCCAACCATTGGCAAACTTGCCCATCAGTTTTTTGTCACTGGTCGCAAAAACCAGGGGGATCACCGCAAAAGGCAACTGCATGCTCAAAACAACCTGGCTGAAAATAAGTAACTTGGCCAAACCGCCATCGCCATAAAACCAGACGATAACCAGCGCCGGAATAATCGCCATCAGCCGCGTCAACAGGCGTCTTTGCCACGGCGCCAGTTTGATATGGACAAACCCCTCCATCACCACCTGGCCGGCGAGCGTCCCGGTGATGGTGGAATTATGTCCGGAGGCGAGCAGCGCCACGGCAAAAAGAAAGCCCGCCAAACCGGTTCCGAGCAGCGGTGTCAGTAACCGATGGGCCTCTTGTATTTCCGCCACACCATTCAGGCCATTTTTATAAAAGGTGGCCGCCGCCAAGATCAGAATGGCACTATTGACCAGCAACGCCAGAGTTAAAGCGATAACTGAATCTATGCTGGCGTAGGTAATCGCTTCTTTTTTGCTCTTGTCAGACCGGCGGAAGTTTCGCGACTGGACCAGGGCCGAATGCAAATACAGGTTATGCGGCATAACCGTCGCTCCGAGAATGCCGATGGCGATATACAACGCTTCTGTATTTCGAACGATAGAAAAACTGGGAATATAGCCCTTCAATAGGGCAACAATATCCGGTTGGGACAGGAAAATTTCTATTCCAAATGATACCAAGATCACCCCAATCAAACAAATCACCACCGCCTCCAAATAGCGCAGACCCTTCCGTTGGAGTAAAAGTAAAAGCAAGACATCGGCCGCCGTAATCACGACCCCTAAAAAAAGAGGAATTTTAAACAACAGGTTAAGAGCGATCGCGCTGCCGATCACCTCGGCCAGGTCGCAGGCGGTGATGGCAATCTCCGCCATCAGCCAGAGGAACCGCCGGAGCACGGGCGGATAGCGGTAACTAATACTCGCCAGGTCGCGGCCGGTAACAACGCCCAATTTTATTGCCAAATGCTGCAGCAAGATAGCCAGGAAATTAGAAATTAAGATTACCGAGAGCAGGGAAAAGCCAAACTTCGACCCCCCGGCCAGATCGGTCGCCCAGTTTCCCGGATCCATATAACCAACCGCCACCAAGAACCCCGGGCCGGTAAAAGCTAATAATTTCTGCCACCAACTGAAATGATCAAGGACAGGGATACTTCGATGAACTTCATCCAAACTTTTTAAACGCTGACTCACAATTTCAGCATACATTGACTAAAACTTTTAGTCGAGACTAAATCTCGGTCTAGCTAGCAAAAATCTATTTTGTCCATTTTCATCACCAATAATCTCATACTGGTATCCGCGGATATCGACAAAATCGGGGATGTCATGGCTGTAGTCAATTTCCAGAATTAACGCCCCGTCCTCTTGCAGTCGATCTTTTGCCTGAATCAGTAATTTCTTGATCAGGGTCAGTCCCTCGGGTCCGCCGTCAAGGGCAATCCTCGGCTCATATCCGACCACGCTTTCGGGAAGCCGCGGCACCCGGCTCGTCGGGATGTAAGGCAGGTTGGCGATGATCAGGTCAAATCCCCGGCCGGGGTCAATCTGCTCCATCAAGTCACTCGCGACTATCTCCACCCCGTCGGACTCGGGAATCAAGCGGTCCAGATTCTTCTTTGTCATTTCCAAGGCCTGGCTACTGACATCGGCCAGAATCGCCCTCACTCGTTTGTTTTTATTTTCCAGGCGCCGAAAAAGCGAGATGCCGATCGCTCCGCAGCCGGTTCCGATTTCGGCAAAATCTACCTCTACTTTGTCAGCCGCCAACTTCTCCGCGACAGCGACGATTTGGGCGGTCTCCACCCGCGGGATCAGAACCCCCTGGTCGACGACAAAAACCAAGCCGTCAAACTCGGCCTTTCCGGTGATGTATTCCACCGGCATCTCGCCGTATTTTGATAGGTCTTTTCCCGCCAAGCCATACTTGATCAACTGATTTTGCTCATAAACGCTCCACTTCCGACTCATTTTTTCGCCACCAATTCGTATAAAACAATCGCCGCACTCTCGGCCACATTGAGTGAATCGACCGCCCCACTGATGGGAATTTTCACTAAAGAATCACAAATTTCCTTTGCCTCGCTAGAAAGACCTTTCGCTTCACCACCAAACAAAAACAGCCGGTTACTGCTTTTGTGCGGCTTGAACTGGGCCAAGTCGACGCTGTCGTTCTGCAAACTGGCCCCGATCACCACGAAGCCTCGACCATTCAGCTTTTCTTTTAACTCAGCCACGGAATCAAAATAAACCAAACTTAAATGAAAAATCGCTCCCATCGAAGCCCTAACCGTTTCTGGATTAAAAAAATCGACAGCCGGTTTGACGACATAAAGCTTCTTCACCGAAAAGCCGGCACACAAACGCGCAATTGAGCCAAGGTTTCCCGGATTGGCAATATTTTCCAACACCACCCCCGCGCCGTCGAAAAGCGTATTTTTGGAGATCTTTTGCCTTACTACGGCCCCCACACCCTGAATGTCACTTTTGCTTGCCAGCCCGGCGTAAATTTCCTGACTCACAGCCAACCAACGGTCTAGGTCTACCCGTTCAAGCACTTTCCTTTTGAAATCGCTGTCCACCAACTCGGGGACATAAACCAAGGTTTCAATTTCCCACTTATTTTCGACCGCCTGGGCAACAAAATTCACGCCATCAACCCAAAACGAATTACTTCCCCCCCGCGCTTTCTTGTCGGTCATAAGTTTTTTGATCTCCTTTATCTTTGGGTTTTGTCTTGAAGTGATTATTTCCATACCCAAATATTGTACTAAACTAAAGCCATGAGAGTTTTAGGCATTGATCCCGGCACCGCCCGTCTCGGTTGGGCCGTTGTCGGGAAAGAGCAGGGGAGGGAAGTCCTTGTTGATTGCGGCTGTCTGGAATCACCCGCCCACACCGATCTGGCAATTCGCCTGGAAGCGATCTTTGCTGAACTGAATCGAATAATAAAACTGCACCGGCCAGCCGAAGCCGCCATCGAAGATTTATTTTTCGCGACTAACCGCAAGACCGCCATGTCCGTCGCCGCCGCCCGCGGCGTCGTCCTCCTTGCTTGCCAACTTAATAAACTGAAAATAAATAGCTATACACCACTCCAAATCAAATCAAGTTTGACCGGTTATGGCGCCGCTGATAAAAAACAGGTGGAATTCATGGTCAAACAAATTCTAAAGATCAATAGCCTGCCCCAACTGGACGACACCGTTGACGCCCTCGCCGCCGCCCTGACCCACTTTTCCTTTGCCCCTGCCCGCAATGTCTGAAGCATAGCTTCTGCAGGCGGGGGTGTTAGAATGGGTTCATGATTGGTTTTCTTTCGGGTCTGGTGAAGTCACTTCGGGGCCAGCAGGCAACCGTGGTGGTGAATGGCGTCGGTTATACGGTTTCACTTCCGGCCAGCCAGACACCCACCCTCGGTAAAAACATCGATCTCTTCATTCACACCCACGTTCGCGAAGATACCCTAGCTCTTTACGGCTTCAAAGACGCGGCCGCTCTCGATCTCTTTGAAAATCTCATCTCCGTTTCCGGAGTTGGTCCGAAATCAGCCCTGGCCATTGTTTCCGTCGCTTCAACCGAGGTCATAAAAAAGGCGATCGAGACCAGCAACCTCAATTTCTTTACCGCTGTCTCCGGTATTGGCAAGAAAAGTGCCCAGAAAATCATCATTGATTTGAAACCAAAACTAACCCACCTCGATGCTGACCTCGCCAGTCTCGACGGTAACTCGGAATTGAACCAGGCTCTCAGCCAGCTCGGCTTCAGCAAAAGCGAAATCGTTTCTGTTTTGCCCCAGGTCGCTGCCGGAGATGAGCTCCAAAACCAAATTAAACAGGCCTTAAAATTACTCCGATGAGCCAAAACGACTTTCGACCAACCGCTTGGGAAGATTTCACCGGTCAGGACCAGGTTGTCCAGTCATTAAAGATCGCCCTCGCCGCCGCCGCGAAAAGAAAACAGGTTCTTGAACACATTCTTTTCTACGGCCCCCCCGGCTTAGGCAAAACCACCCTCGCCCACCTAGTCGCCAAAGCGGTTGGCGTCTCAATCAAAATTACCTCCGGCCCCGCCTTGACCCGGGTCGGTGATCTGGCCTCCATCCTGACCCAGCTTGAACCGGGCGACGTTCTCTTCATCGACGAAATCCACCGCCTGAACAAAGCCGTCGAGGAAACTCTTTATCCCGTCATGGAAGATTACGCCCTCGATATGGTTGTCGGCAAAGGGCCGGGTGCCAGAAGTATCCGCCTCGACTTAAATCCTTTTACCCTCATCGGCGCGACCACCAAAGCCGGTCTGATTAGCGCCCCCCTACGCGACCGTTTCGGTCTGGTCCATCGCCTTAGGTATTATCAAGACGAGGATCTAGCCGGGATTTTGACCACCGCCGCCAAAAAAACGGGCTTGATCCTGGATCGGGAATCGGCCCTCGAAATTGCCAAACGCAGTCGCGGTACCGCTCGCATCGCCCTGAAGCTTCTGCGCCGGGTCGCCGATTACAGTGAGGTCAAACACGCCTCAACACCGACTCCCGCAACCACCAAAAAAGCCCTCGAGTTTTACCAGGTTGACGACCTGGGCTTGGACGAAACCGATCGCCGGCTTTTGACCGCCATCATCACCGATCACGCCGGTGGACCGGTCGGCCTGGAAACCCTGGCCGCTCTCATCTCCGAAGATATCACCACCATCACCGATGTTTATGAACCGTTTTTGATGCAGGCCGGCTTTCTGGCCCGCACCCCCCGCGGCCGTACCGCCACCCCGAAGGCCTACCTTCATCTCGGAATCAAGAAGTAATTCCCGATGAATATCACTCACCATTGTCATCGCGAGCGTACTCGCGTGGCGATCCAGGAATTTATATAGATTGCTTCGGGTACTCGCAATGACAGAGTAAAATATAGTCTCCATGAGAAATCATTTGCTACTAGCAATTATCTTTTTTCTGATCAGCCCAACCACGGCGTTGGCCATTTACGATCCTTTTTCGGTAACCAACAATCGCGTCGGCGTCCACGTCCTCTCACCCGACGAACTGGCGTCGGCGGCCCGACTAGTGAATAACGATAACCAAGGTGCCTGGGGCTATGTCACCGTTCCAATCCAAGCCTCCGACCGCGACCGGGAGAAGTGGACCAAATTCATGACCAAAGCGACTGAATTGAAGATTATTCCCATTATCCGGGTGGCGACTATAGTCGACGATGTTCACTGGCTTAAGCCAAACGACAATGACCTCATCGATTTTGCCAACTTCCTAAACGATCTGCCTTGGCCAACCCAAAATCGCTACGTCGTCATTTTTAACGAGGTCAACCGGGCCGATGAGTTCGGCGGCAGTGTTAGCCCCGAGGCTTATGCCGATATCTTGACTAACGCCATCGACATTTTCAAACGCCGCTCCGAAAGGTTTTTCATTCTGCCCTCGGCCCTCGACAACGCCGCTCCCAACGGCGGCCAGTTCATGCGCTGGGACAGCTATCTGACCCGGATGCACGCCCGCCAACCGGAAATCTTTAACCAAATCGACGGCTGGAATTCCCACGCCTATGGCAACCCCGGTTTTTCCGCCTCACCCGCTCTCTCCGGGGCCACCAAAGCCGACAGTTTTAAGTCCGATCTGATTTTTTTGCGCCGCTTCACCCAGAAAAAGCTACCGGTTTTCATCACCGAAGCCGGTTGGTCGCGCCAAAGACTCGATGACCGGACCATCGCCATTTTTTATAACCACGCTTTCTACAATGCCTGGGCCGATAAGGCAGTCGTCGCCGTCACCCCCTTTCTCCTTTTTGCCGGTACTGAACCCTTCATCCAATTCAGTCTCCTGACCAAGGAAAGCCGGCCGACTCTGGCTTACCAAGCGATTCAAACCTTCGTCGGCACCGGTCAGCCCCGGCTCGAAGATTACTCAACCCCGAGCGAAGCGAGCCCTTCCGAAGCGTTGGCGAAGGAGGGCGCTGCCACGCCCAGCTCGACCATTCTCGGCCGTCAGACCAGCGACAAAAACCTTGGCCCGCCTGCAGAAGCTATGTTTCAGGCATTGCGGGCAGGCCTCTGGCAAAGAATTATCACTTTCTTCGCCGCTCTTTTCCAGAAAAATCCTTTCCAGCAAACTCTTACCGTCGGCGAAAAAACATACCGCGTCGAGATCGTTAGTTCTCCGGCTGATATGGCCCTTGGCCTGGCCAAATATGACCAGCTGGAAACCAATCGGGGCCTGTTTTTTGACCTAAAAACAAAGTCCACCCCCAGCTTCTGGATGAAAAACATGAAGTTTGATATCGATATTGTCTGGATCAGTGACGGTGTTGTCGTCGGCGTCAGCCCGGGCTCCGCCGTTACCCCCTTTGCCCTGATTAACCCGCCCTCACCGATTGACTCCGTCCTAGAAGTGAACCCCAATTCTGGTATTAAAGTCGGGGATAGGTTACTCCTCGGATGGTGACCCGAAGGGGCTCCTCCGAGGTGGAACCCACAAGTTAAAATTAACTCATGATCATCATTCATGGAGAAGACACCGTTTCTGCCCGCAACCGTTTAAACGACCTGATCGAAACGGCCCAGGCGAAAGGCCTGGGTCTAAAACGCCTCACCGCCAAAGACCTCGATCTGACCACTGCCACTCAAGTTCTCGAGGCTGCCACTCTCTTTGGTGAAACTCCACTCATTGTCATCGAGGGTCTTTTTTCCCTGACGAAATCAAAAAACAAGGATAACTTAATCAGCTTCATTTCAGGTTACCAGGACCGGGAAATTATTCTATTCGAAGACAAGACCGTCAGCCCCACGACCTTAAAGCCGTTTCCAAAAGCTAAGGCGCACGAACACAAACCGGCCGCCATTATTTTTACCTTCCTGGACAGCCTCCGTCCCGGCGCCGCCGCCAAAAGCCTAAAACTTCTTGGGGATCTCGAATCCGCCCGCCAACCGGCTGAACTGATTTTCGCCATGCTCATCCGTCAGGTCCGTCTTCTCATCCAGGCCGGGCAACCGGCTAATCTCAAAATAGCGCCCTGGCAGAAATCCCGGCTCACCGCCCAAGCCCGCCTCTTCGGCGAAGAAAGACTTCTAAAACTTCACCGGCGACTTTATCATCTCGACAAAGATCTCAAAACCGGCGCCAATCCGCTCGACCTCTCTCTCCAGCTAATGAACCTCATTGCCAACCTATAGTTCGGTCTGCTATAATCCGACCCGGATCCAAGCACTTTAAGGTGAAAGCCAAAAGGAAAACTGGGTGAGCGCTCACTCCTTTTCCGTCGGCTTTCAATAACTAATGCCAGCGTCGGACGACATAAAGCAACTTTTTGTCAAGAAGCACAAGCCTGCCGAGCCTGTCATCAGGACCGAGAAGGTAACCCCCGAAATGGTGGAGGCGTTTCTTTTCGACACAGACGCCGTTGCTGCCTACGCCGAGCTTAACAGCGAAGGCAACAACTTCTTTGTTGTGCCGAAGTGGATCGTCGAGTACGACGAAGATGGGGTCATTTATCTTCTTTGCCTAACCTTGCTAATCACTACTGGCAGAGGTGAGCCCGTAAAGGTTGACATCCCCGCGGGGAGTCGGCTTTGGGATACAATTACGACAGCCGCCGAAATCAAAGATGTTGTCGTCAAAATCCCCTACCCGGCACCGGTCTAAATACCATGGGTGCGGGCGTAACCATTCGCCCGCACCCCAATCTCTTCCGCTATACTTTAATTTAATGCCCGCCTCACTTTTTGGGACCTCCGGTATCCGTGGTCCTGCCACCAGCCTTTTTACACCTCAATTTTGCTTCGACATCGGTCGGGCTTTCGCTTTTTTTCTTGACGAACATGGCCAAAAAGGGGCCATCGCCATCGGCATCGATACCCGTGCCAGTTCGCCCCATATCGCCCAAAATCTCATTTATGGTCTGAAGCACGCCGGTCGGGAAGTTGCCCACCTGGGCGTCATCCCCGTCCCCGCCGCCTGTTATGCACTCCAGTCACTAGCGGTCACGGCCGCCGTTATGGTCACCGGCAGTCATATCGATATAGAGAGTAACGGCGTCAAATTCTTTGCTTTCAAAGAGGAAATCGGGAAAACACACGAACAAGAAATCAGCGATTACTATTACCAGATCAGAGAGCAGGTCAAACCGGAACCGATTCGTGGTGTCATTCCCCAAAGCACCGCCGGCTTCAATAACTATCTTGAGATGCTTCTTTCCGTCATCGACCAGCCTCTCCCTAAACTAAAAATTGTCTTTGATCCCGGTAACGGCGCTCAGACCGAAGTTATTGGCAGCCTGCTTCGGGAGTTGGGTATAGAACACACCGCCATCACCGCCCAGATCCAGGAACCGCTCATCAGCCGCGATACCGAGACCGAAGGCGTCTTTAGCACTTTGCAGGCAAGGGTCAAGGAAGAGCGCGCCGATTTCGGGGTTG
>DATDRC010000058.1:0-3498 GCA_035291985.1 Patescibacteria group bacterium | reverse complement strand
AGCCCAGAAAGAATCAAGCCCGCCTGATCGAGGCCTACAAGATTGTCCGCGAGCATTTCCGGGACTTGAAACTCCTTATCGGTGGCCGGACCGGCTGGGGAGAAGCGGTTCGCCCGATTGACGGCGTCATCATGCCCGGCTATATTCCCGACGCCGATTTGCCCGCCCTTTATTCCGGTTGCTTAGCTTATGCCCTCCCCAGTCTCTATGAGGGTTTTTCTTTGAGTCACCTCCAAGCCATGGCCTGCGGCGCCTCGGTGGTCGGTAGCCAGGTTTCCAGTATGCCCGAAGTCATTGGCCAGGCCGGTATCCTCGTCGACCCCATCAGCGTCGGTGCTATCGCGGAGGGTATAATCAGGGCCGTTAAGGGCAGAAGCGTTTATAGCGCGAAGGCGATCAAGCGGGCCGGCCTCTTTTCCTGGGAGGAAACCGCCCGGCTCACTCATGCGGCCTACGAGAAAGCGACGCAGTCGTCCCGAGCGAATCGAAGATGGTGAGCATCGTCGAACCAGTCGAGGGACCTAAACAAATAATAATAATGAACATCGGATTTGACATCAACGAAGCCAACATCGGCCAACGAGTCGGCGTTAACCAGGTCGCCTTTGCCGTCTTCAAGGCGACAGCGACCGCCTTACCGCCGGGGGACCGAATCATCGCCCTTACCAAAGAGCGGCCCTTACCCGATCTCCCTTCTCCCTCAGAAAAATTAGCTTATGAAATCTTTGGCCCCAAGAAAATGTGGGTCCTCATCGGTTTAACCAAGCGCTTATTTTTTAATAACCCCAAGATTGACGTTCTTTTTTCACCCAGCCACTACACGCCGCTTCTTTCGGCCGTCCCTAGCGTCATTTATCTGATGGATCTCTCCTACGAGCGTTTCGGCACCGACTACTTCACCGCCTACGACATTAACCAGCTCAAACGCTGGACCCCGCTTTCCATCAGGAAAGCCAAACACGTCCTGACCATTTCCGAGTTTAGTAAAAGTGAAATCGTCAATCTCTATCACACCAACCCCGATAAAATTTCCGTCGTTTATCCCGGCTTCGACCGCGACACCTATCACGGCAAGATCCCTATGACCAAGCAAATCCAAGTCCGCAAGAAATATGGCCTCTCCGGTAGATACCTGCTCTACGTCGGCACCCTCCAACCCCGAAAAAACCTCAACCGGCTCGTCGAAGCCTTTGCCAAATTGAAAAACAAACAAATCAAGTTGGTCATCGGCGGCAAAAAGGGCTGGCTCTATGACCAGATCTTCGACCAAGTTAAGAGTTTAAAACTGGAAAACCGCGTTCTTTTCCTCGGCTTTGTCGGAAATGAAGATCTCCCGGGTCTGATCAAGGGCGCCGTTGCCTACGTCCTCCCCAGCCTCTACGAAGGCTTTGGCTTGCCTCCGGTTGAAGCCCAGGCGGTCGGCGTTCCTGTCGTCGTTAGCCGACTATCATCCCTGCCCGAAGTTGTCGGCACCTCCGGCATCTATATCGACGACCCCCATTCCATCGACAGTATTAAAGTAGCCTTGGAGAAAGTCATCTCCCTGACAAAAAATGACCGCCAAGCGATCATCGAGGTTGGCAAGGAAAACACCAAGCGCTTCGACTGGGACCTTTCCGCCGCCAAACTCCTTTCCATTCTCCACCAGGTGGCCGGAAAGTAACAATAGTACTATAATCACCCCGCTCTCTAACAATTTATGTTTTCGTCCCGCATAGCGGGACAGAAAGGTTTGGTGTGTGATGTCAAAAACTGACGTCATGAGCCGTGGTCAAGGCTACGAATTTCTCAACTGTCTTGAAAGAGCCGGTTTTACGTCCGCGATGGCGCAATTGGTCATCAATAGTCCGAACAATCAAATCGCAAATGAACTGCACGCTTGGCTCGAGAAGAGGCTTGGGGCCGAGATGATTTCCTGGGGAGAAGCCATAGATGCTTTCGGTGATAGGGCCCTCTCTATCAGTATCGCCAAAGGCCTTCGGATCGAAGTTCCCAGCGCGTCATTCTATGCCACGGTTCCCTTGAGTCGTGCGGACAAAGAAAAGGTTAGCCGTAGAGGGTTGTTCATCGTTGCTATGCCCCCGATCTCGCTTATCAACCTCCAGCTGGCTAGCTACAGCTCCTACAGCTTCTTTTACGAACCCAACCGGGTCTTGTATCAAGACGATAGGTTCACCCGCACCGTAGCTCGTGCCGGTTATCATCTGATGTTTCCCACTTACCCGGTATCGGACTACAAAACATTTGCTGAGCAACTGAGCTTTTGCTCCCCAGATATGGACCCACCCTATGCGGTCGAAGTTGCTTATACCGCTATCGCCTGGCTGTTGGTCAGCAACCAGGTACTATTAACCGATTGGGTCCGTTGCGCAGATATGGGGCGCAGACAAGGCGATAATGTCGCCTTGAAACAGACGGCTGAGGGGAAAATCATCTTCAGTTTCTCTCACAGCAGCTCACGGACCGAGGCAAAGATGGCATGCGGCCGCTACCTACATCAATAGCCGCAACTAACAACTTACCCCGTCCCGCTGAGCGGGACGGGGTTTTCATTTATATCCCGCGCGAAAACGGTCTTGACTTCGGGTTATTTTTGGTATTCAATGGAGTCATGGTCAATACAAAAGATAGAGCTACTATCGTTGTTTATCAATCAAAAGATGGAGGGCTTGAAATTCAACCAAAGATCGAACAGGATTCGGTTTGGCTAACCCAAAAGTTAATGGCTGAACTTTTTGACGTCAACATAAGAACCATAAATGAACATTTGGTCAACATTTTTAGTACGAGAGAGCTTAACAAGACTTCAGTTGTCCGGAAATTCCGGATAACTGCCGAGGACGGCAAGTCGTACAACACAAATCACTACAACCTCGATGCCATTATTTCCATTGGCTATAGAGTTAACTCAAAGGAAGCAACTCAGTTTCGTATCTGGGCCACAAGAATTCTCAAAGACCACCTACTAAAGGGATATACGGTCAATCAAAAGCTTCTTTTGTCACAGAAAAATAAGTTCAAAGAACTGCAAAACACTATCGACTATCTCGAGAATAAGGCTAAACATGATCTGCTTCGCAGTCAGGGCCTTGAGCTACTCTCACTTGTTCGAGACTACACCAGGTCTCTTAATCTTCTCGAGCAATATGACAACAAAAAATTTACGAAGAAAAAAGGCATTGGGGTTACAAAACCGCTGACCATTGATCTGGCCCAAAAGGTAATAGAGAACATCCGAGACAGCCTCTCCCAATCTGGAAAGAGTTTGGGAATGTTGGGTGTCGATACCGGCAAAAAACTCGATAGCATTATCAATAATCTTAATCAAACTTTCGCTGGAACCGACCTTTACCCCACGTTGGAAGAAAAAGCGGCCAATCTTCTTTATCTGACCATCAAAGATCACCCTTTCCTAGATGGTAACAAACGTGTTGGTTCGATGTTATTCATTACTTTTCTAGATCAAAATAGCTATCTATATCGACCCAGCGGGGAAAG
>DATDRC010000057.1:0-4449 GCA_035291985.1 Patescibacteria group bacterium | reverse complement strand
CAGATTCGCAGGCGCCCGCGTCGATTAGGGTTGACGGTTCGTTTCCATCCAGCGAACGGCCGCTCAGGCGGCCGCGTGGACAGATGTTTACGCCCCGCCAAAGTCCCGTCGCGCTCTCCTTCTTCAATGAGTACTTTTTCCCTCCGACAGTCAGCTCTACGCTGTCGGACCCGCCAATCTCAGGCAACACGACCAAAACGTCAACATTGACCGGTACGTGAAGAGCTCCGTTTCCGTCAGGATACAGCGGCGATAGTCCAACCTGAAACACCCCCGGGCCAATCGCCGGATCCAGCTGATCCAGTACGAAAGTGATCTCCTTCCCCACGCTCTTGTTCCCCGAGATATCAACCCCTCGAACCAGAGTTGCATACGTCCCGTCAGCCGAGACATCCGGCTCGAAAGTAAACTTGCTCCTTTTATCCCCTCGCTCTCCGTCCATAGCAATCTTGGCCCAGTTCTTCCCATCATCAAGTGAATACTCAACTTCCAAAACCCCAAAGGAGTCACTCACCGTTCCGCTGATTTCCGGTGGCCTGGTATAGACTTTTTTGTCCAAACCGGAAAGAATGACACTCGGTGGCGTCGTATCCCTGATTTCCACTATTTTGGTGACGACATTTGTGGTCGTCGTGGTCACAACGCTTGTGGTCGTCGTGGTCACGTTTGCTGCCGCAGTCGTAAAAGTTGCGTCGCCGTACTGTGTAGTCCCGTTATCGCCGGTCACTTGAATTTGATAGTGATAAGTCGTGCTCGCAGACAGCCCGCCCATGGCTACAGAGTGGGTTGTCCCGCTCGCGCTGGTACCACTAGAACCATATCCACTCGTCGTCCCGTAATTCACTATTCCCGTGGCCGCTACATTAGTAGTCCAGGTCAAGACCGCACTCGAGTTCCCCACCGTCAAATTCGCATTGCTAATTACTGGCGGCTGGGGAGCCGAAGGTGAGCTGGCTACTTCTCCCGACCCACCACACTGACTATAACTAGCCCCGTCCGGCGATAACGAAAGATCAAAGGACACCGCCCCCGACTCAGTCAGGGCATTCACCACCAGGCTAAAACTAGCTGATGCCCCCGCCGCCAGTGTCCCTCCGGTATAGGTAATCGTGTCGCCATCGACACTCGCGCTCCACCCCGAGGCACTGCCCGAGGTGATCGAAAAAACTCCCGTATCTGTATTCACTATCTTCACCGCCATTGCCGTTTCTCCCTCCTCGCTCGTCACCGCGTAAGTCAAACTAGAGCTCGCACCTGTTAAAATCTCGCTAGGGCTAATATTGGCTCCGCAAGTTAGGGCATAAATCGGCTCAAAGCCTGGGACGACCAATAATAACACCAGCCAACACAACAGGCCTGCGAAAAATTTATTGAGCACAATAAAACCAGTATACATAATATGACTGCTTCCCCCATTAATCTCACCTTCCCGGCTCATATGAAACCAATCGTTGATGAAATACTGGCCGGAGAATACCAGATTGATCTGGATATTAACCAGCCGATTATTTTTGATATTGGGGCCAATGTCGGAATTTTTACTTTCTGGGCCCTACACAAATGGCCAGACTGCCTCATCCATTGTTACGAACCTTCAACGGCAAACTTTTGCTATTTGGTCAAGAATTTCAAGCACCTTAAAAATGTCCGGCTCCACAATTGTGCCGTAGGCAACCCCCGGCATACCAAGTTATACCAAGGTCGAAGTAACTGTGGCCAAGCCAGTTTTTTTAAGACCGAACAGCAACAAGAAACATTTGAAATAGTCAAAACCATTTCTCCTTCCACTTTACCTAAACATTGCGACATCCTCAAAATAGATACCGAAGGTTGTGAGGTGGAAATCTTACGCGAACTTCAAGATCGCCCTTTTAAAGCCATCCTCGTCGAATATCACTCCGAGGCCAACCGTCAGACGATTGCCAAACTTCTAGAAAGCTATGTCCTCGTCGACAGCCACGAAACCTGGACCAACCAAGGAGTACTCAAGTATTTACGCTCATGAAAATTGCTTTTGTTAATTTTAGTCCCCTAACTTATGACGTACAGACCCCATACGACGAACCACTAGGGGGGTCAGAGTCCAGCCTGTGTTATCTATCGGAGCAACTGGCCAAAAACGGCCACGATGTGACCTTGTTTGTCCACCAAGACAGGCGCTTTGTCAAAAGAGGGGTCAAGCACGAGTTTATTGAAAATCTTCTCAGTATCGATCTAGATTTTCTCGTCATTCAAAATACGCCTTACTACGGTCTCAAACTTAGGCCATTACTGGCCAAAAAAACCAAGCTTATTTTTTGGACCGGGCACCACACTAGCGAACCACCCGTCGCCTGTCTGGCCGACCCCAAGCGGTGGCAAGTCTACGACCAACTGGTATTTGTCAGTCATTGGCAACTCCAAGAATACATGGAGACTTTCCGACTCGATCCTCGCCAGTGTCGCGTGATTGGCAATGCCATCTCTCCGGCTTTTGAGAATTTATCGCCCAAAAAGCGTCCCGCCCCGGTCCTTGCCTACACCAGCACCCCTTTTCGGGGCCTCCAAATACTGCTCACTCTTTTCCCTGTCATCCGCCACCTAATCCCCAATGCCAGCCTAGAAGTATATTCCGACATGCAAGTCTACCAAGTCCCCGCCAAAAAAGATCAAAAGCTTTATGGCCACCTTTACCAACAATGCCAGACACTGGCCGGGGTCAAGTATTTTGGCACTCTCTCCCAAACCCTCCTTGCCCAAAAACTGCAAAAAGTCTCGCTTCTGGCTTACCCCAACACCTTTGCCGAGACTTCGTGTATCGCCGTGATGGAGGCCCTGGCCGCCGGCTGTTTGGTCGTCACCAGTCACCTGGGCGCCCTCCCGGAAACCACCGCCGGGTTCGCCAACTTAATTACCGGCGTTCCCTCCGGAAAACCATACGGCCAAAATTTTGTGACTAGCGTGGTTAGGGCTCTCAAGCAAAACCAAAGCCCGCTCCTGGCGCAACAAATCGCCTACGTCAACCAGCATTACACCTGGTCGCTGCGAGCAGGCGAGTGGGAAAGTTTGTTGAGTGGACTTAACGAAAAGAAACATGTAAGATAAAAATGTCCATTGATGAATAAAAAATTTTTGGGCTCAGTTTCCCTACTCTTCTCCCTCTTGCTTTTCTTTCTCTTTTTACCACTCACGAGTCCTGTCTCGGCAACCACCATAAATGTCACCACGACCGATGATGAAATTAATTCAGACGAAGATTGTTCACTGCGTGAAGCCATCCAGGCGGCCAACACCGATACCGCTGTCGACGACTGCCCCGCCGGCGAAACCGAAGACACGATCGAAATCCCCGCCGGCACTTATACTCTGACGATTGAGGGCCAAGACGAAGACGAAAATCAAACCGGTGATCTTGATATAAAAGAGGGGACGTTAACGATCAATGGCGAGGGGTCGTCAAACACCATTATTCAGGCCGGAACGAGTGGCGGCATCAACGGTAACGGTATCGATCGGGTCTTTGACATGACTAGCCAAAATGAAATCCTTGACCTGGTTCTCACTTTAGGCAATATCAGCGTCGCTAATGGCAACTGCCAGACCAACTGCAGTGGCGGCGGTATTCATAATGAGAACGGCAGTAGTTCGCTGACAATTACCGAGAGCTCCTTTCTAGGAAACTACGCCGCCAATGGCGGCGGCATCCTCTTTAACGGGGGCACCCTCACCATCACCAACAGCTCAATCTTAAACAATAGTACTCCCGGTTACGGCGCCGGTATCGCCGACGACAGCGGTGCCACCATCACCATTTCCAATAGCACCATTTCCGGTAATACTGCCCAAGGCGACGGTGGCGGTGTTTATGGTGCTGATCTAACCATAACTGAGGCTACCATCTCTGGTAATACTACCGATGGAGCAGGAGGCGGAATATATCTCTGGCCTGCCGTAACCACTATCACCGATACTCTGATTTCGGGTAACTATGCTGGCGCGGGCGGGGGCGTTGCCAATGCTGGCGGCCTTCTCACTCTATTAGGCAGCACCGTCGCTAGTAATCAGGCTAACTCTGGCGGTGGCCTAGAAAGCCGCTTTGGTCCATCAGGCCAGGACCCCATTCTGGTAATTACGTCAAGTACCATCACCAATAACCTTGCCGATGAGAATGCCGGGGGGATATACAATACCGCCACCCTCGACATGACCGATAGTACCGTTACCTATAATGAGGCAAGTAATTATGGCGGCGGAATATACAACCTCGATGGGACAACGATCACGACCAGTACCGTTTCAAACAACACTGCTGGTGGCGGCGGTGGTATCTACAATGAAGAAAATGCCGACCTCGATGTACTGGGTAGTGATATCTCAAACAACACTGCTGGTGGCGGCGGTGGTCTTGCCAACAGCCAGGGCGGCATCTTCATCGTTACCGATACCACTATTTCCGGCAATAGCGCCAAC
>DATDRC010000056.1:0-4755 GCA_035291985.1 Patescibacteria group bacterium | reverse complement strand
AGGGTCATTCTTTATATTGACGGCGAGAACCTCAAACATTATCTCAAGGACGTACTTCTAAACTCCGGCATCAAAGAAGAGGAAACCAATGTTGAGAAACTAGACCTGAATACCCTTTTTGACGCACCACTCAAAGGATTGAAAATCTCTAAAAAAAGATATTACTCAGCCAGACTACACATCTACCCCGAGTATCCAGAAACACACAAAAAATCCAAGGAACTAATCCTTAAACAGCGGGTCCAAAAATCCAATCTAGAAAATCTCGGGTTTGAATATATCATAGCCGGTAATATACGCCCTCAAAAGGTAAAAACAGACGGAAAGACTAAAATTATTTTTAAAGAAAAAGGTGTTGACGTCAGAATAGCAGTCGATATGGTGGCTGACTCCTGTGATAAAAAGATCGAAACGGCCATTCTTTGCAGCTCCGATTCAGATTTACAGCCCGTGGTGAAGGAAATTCGCCAACGAGGAACCGAGATCGTCTATCTTGGCTTTGAAATAAGCCCAAACAAGGGACTCTCCTATACCACAAACAGAACCATAATAATCAGAAACTCCGAAGTCCTTGATGCTTATAAAAAAACTGGTTCCCGTTCAAAAAAATAACTCCCCACAAAGTCTACTAGTCCCTACCAACGATATGGCTAAATCTCCAGATAATCATCGTCCCCTCGAATTGGTTTTTGTCAGGCACGGGCAGTCCGAAGGCAACGTCGCCACCAAAGCGGCCGAAAAGGGCGATGCCCGCTATTTCACCCCCGAATTTCGCAAAAGACATAGCTCCACCTGGGATCTGACCAAAACAGGCATCCGGCAGGCCAAGGCCGCCGGCAAATGGATCCGGGAAAATATTAACGGCGGCGTCTTTGATGGCTATTACGCCTCCACCTACCGCCGCGCCAAACGAACCGCCGGCTATCTCCATCTTCCCAACGCCAAGTGGAACCTGCGCGACTATATCCGCGAACACGACTAGGGCAATCTCGACGTCATGACCGACGAAGAAAGACAGGCCAAATACCCGGATATCATGGAGCAACGCGACATTAACCCCTACTACTTTTCCGCTCCCGGCGGCGAGTCCCTGGCCGACGTTCTCATCCGCGCCCGGGTCGGCATCCTCGCCACTCTCTACCGCCGCCTGCCCAACCAACGCGGCCTCGTCGTCACCCACGGCAATATGATCTGGCCGATCAGGATCATCATGGAGGGGCTGTTACCCGAAGAATATCTCGCCCTCAAAAAGAAAAAGCGTCTTCAAGACAAAATCAACAACTGCCAAATCGTCCACTACACCAGAATCAACCCCACAACCGCTGAAATTGCCGAAAAATTCTCCTGGATGCGGTCGGTTTGTCCCTGGAACCTCCACCCCAAGCGCGATGCCTGGCGCCCGATCACCCACAAAAAATACACCAACAAGGAACTGATCAAGTAGCAACTAAGCGTCCAATAACTTAACAAAATCAAACTTGGTTCTTGAAACAAATTTCCTATCGGCAGTCATTAACTCCACCCCCAGCCTCTTGGCTAAAACTGCGTACAACATATCGTAAACTGCTGTCCCTTTTTGTTTGGCCATCGCCGCCGCCTCAACCAGCAATTTTTTGTCGGTATTTTCGACGCGCAGACCCAACTCATAAACTAACTCCAGCCCCTCTTTAACTTGGACTGGCGACAGTCGAGTCTTTGTGGCTAAAGTGTTAGCCACCTCAATAAACAATAAGTCGGGAACTACCATCTCTTCCTTCTTAACCAACTCCCGCACAACGGCACTACCATCCTCCTCAATAAGCAACTTCACGATAATCGACGCATCCACTACTTTCATTGCTCGTATCTCATCTCGATCAATTTCTGACTCAAGCTCACTCCAGGATTACTCTGAGCCGTCTCTTTGGCATACTCCTCCAGTTTCTTCCAGAACTCTTTCCTGCTGGCCTTATGTACCTTCACTCCCAATCTCTCCCTTACCAAAGCATTGACACTGGTTCTTTTACGAGCCGCCGTTAATCTCAATTCCATATAGTCCTCCTCAGGCAAGCGGATATTGGTCGTTATCCAGTTCATGTCACCATCGTATAATAATACAATGATATTGTCAACCTTCCTTTGTGTACTGGCTGACCACCTCGGTGGTATTCTTAAGTAGTTTTTCAATTCGGCCTCCCTAGCATTATCTTCGGCCTTATCGGCACCGGTCTCTGGTTCAGCTATCTTTGGCTTTTCCCCTAGTGCTAGAATCACCCCGTCGTCTAGCTCTTTAAGTTGCCACCCAATCGCGGGTGGCCCCAAAAGAAAGAAGGGATCCATGAAGCTCAACTGCTTCAAACTCCGGCTGGTAATCGAGATTGATTACAAGACTACGCTTGTAGTCACCCACAACAAGGCAACGGCTGTCAGAGCGCCCACGCCCATCCGGAAGACCAAGTTGTTTGTTTCCGAAGAATTGACCAACGCTGGTGTCACGGTCGAAAGCACATCGTTCCTGTTTCCAGCCGGCAATTTCCAGGTCGCCCTGATCTACGACCCGGAATGCAACCTCGCCACCGCCCGCGTCGCCCACAGCGACGAAACTGAGGCTCTTCTCAACCGGCGGGCCGAGGAAGCCGATAATCCGAAAGTCGACATTCAGGCCCTTCTCGACATCATCGACTCTCTCGAAAACGAGGTCGATCCCGTCGAAGAGGAAAGCGACACCTAGACGGCCAGGCATAAAAAGCCTAGCCCATCCCCAAACGCCAGCTGGCCATCCCAGTTGGCGTTTTTCCTATCAAAATATAACTTTGTATATCAGTAGCATGGTAGAATCCCCTCGCCAATGGCCACCTCGGAGTTAGCCAAACCCAAAGAAATCACTCTTAACCACGTCATCGTCGAACGCGTGGGAACAAGACAGGCAGAACTCCTCCCCCAACTCGCCCAGCCCTTCAGGGTCCGTCCCCGAAGGCAAGATCTACGCCCTCATCCAAACCCTGCCCGTCAATCTACCCGCCCTCCGGTTTTGTCACTACGACGATCCCGACCCACTATCCTTCTATCTGAAAAACCTGGGTCACTCCCAGCAACTTGGCGCCGTCGGCATGCACGAAAACCTCGGCGGCCTGACCGTCGCTATCATTCCCAACGCCCGCCCCGAAGATAGCC
Organism: Patescibacteria group bacterium; assembly: GCA_035291985.1. Classification (GTDB taxonomy): domain Bacteria; phylum Patescibacteriota; class Microgenomatia; order UBA1400; family MFAQ01; genus 2-01-FULL-50-23. Next base: position 1,602 of record DATDRC010000056.1, on the reverse strand, counting down.
GTGGTGGCGGCGCCAACGTCCTCGTTCTCTATCCCAAAAACGAACAAGAGGCGATCAAAATTACCGCCGCCAAGAAAACCCGTCGTCTAACTCCTCCCCCTATCCTCACCCAAAATAACCACTGTCTCTTTCTGGATATCTAAGAAACCATAAAAAAACCGCCGGGATTAACCGGCGGTCAATTCAACACTTGTCCAAGTTTCAGAGCTGGCTTCCCCGTTTGCAAAACTCCAGCTCGTTTTAGGGTGGTAAACGTGGTCGTAACCACTACTCTTAACTCAACGGCTCGAGCATTTTTCGACACCAACAAGCAAGTAGTCGTTGTCCGAATGAGAAAGGTAGCCGGCCTCTCTAGCCTCTATACAGGGGACCACATTATCTCCATATCTCCATTCTACGCAGTAAACAACTTGAGTTTCTTTGGGTTTTAAAGTACCGAGGCCATACATGCCGCCAGGCGAGCATTGGTCAGAACTTAACTCCAATCCAATAAGACTTAGGTTGTTTGTAACGCGATATTCTCCCTCGGTTTGTCGACACCCGAGTTCGTTACAACTTGGACCATCCTTTACTCTTGTGAAGGACAGTATCATGCTGGGGTGATCAAGGGCCCATCGATATTCTGTCTCATATGCTCGGTCACTCTCTTCGGCCCGCCTTTGCTGAGCAACTGTAATTGCTACGCTTCCAATGATTTGGAGTGTGAAGACCAGGGCCAACAAACCAGGAACTAACCAATACATCACCGCTTCACCCCATTTCCCCTTGCTCAAAGCCACAAAACCCATTACGACCATTTTAATGAGCATGTAGACTACAAACCCTGCCGCAAGCAGGATGAGTATGGCGATTCCGAACAAGCAACCAAATCCTCCGCCTGCCGGTGTGAATGTCCCCACAAAGCTTCCCCACTCATCGAATACGTCAAAGTCGCCCATTTTAGCCTCCTTTTAGGTATTAGGCTTATTTTTTGACAAGTGATTTCAAAGTGCGCGCCCGTTCGTGCCCACACATTAGCAGGCAGAACTTGCTAGAAGCAGAATATATCTCAAATCACAGCTAAAATCAAGTTATATAGGATAATCTTTCGCCACTATCTTTGACATGCTAACATGAAGTTGTGGACCACAACCTGCTCTTTGCCACCAACAGCAATCCCGATCTGGTCGCCGCCCTCTGTGAGCTCACCGGCCTCCACCCGGCCAAATATCGCCTCGGCCGCTTCGCCGATGGCGAGATCTCCCTTCATCTGGACGAACCGGTCGCCCTCAAGGTCGCCTTTGTTCTCGGCAGTGACTACCCGCCCACCGATAATCTGATCGAACTACTGACCCTGATCAACACCCTCCATATCAACGGCGTCGCCAGGATCGTCGCCGTCATCCCCTACATGGGCTACGGCAAATCCGACCGGCTAGACCGACCAAATATCTCAGTCAACGCCCGACTTGTCATTCAGACCCTCGAACTGGCTGGTGCGGATCAATTTATTACCCTCAATCTTCACAGCCAACTGATTAACCGCTATTTCCGTGTTCCCCACCAGGATCTCTCCGCCATGCCTCTCTTTGCCGAAAAACTGACGGCGGCTGGTCTCGGCAA
>DATDRC010000055.1:0-4970 GCA_035291985.1 Patescibacteria group bacterium | reverse complement strand
GGCCTCTCTTTTCCTCCTCCTCTGGCTGTTGCTCGTCCCCCTTGGCAGTAGCCTGACCATCGCTGGCGGTAACCATGCCTCCCGTTTGTTTCTAATGCTTTTTCCGCTTTCGGTCCTGATCGCCGTCGGCTTTATTGAAGGCCTGTCGTTAATCAAAAACAAAAAACTTGTTTCCCTGATTGTTTTGTCTACTCTCATCGGCCTCTTGGTCAACTTCGCCGCTTATTGGTACCGCTATAGCGCTCACTACCGTTACGAATCAGCCCGGGTTTGGCAATATGGTTACGAATCTCTCATGCAGCAAGCCCGGCCCTATTTAGACCGACCCGAACGGGTTTTTATCAACAATACCTACGATCCGGCCCTCTACCGCTTCGCCTTCTACACCAAGCTCCCGCCGCGTGATTTCCAAAAGATGTTTGCGGGCGATATCCCGACTGAAAACCTTCTCCCCGGTTTTAACGGTTTTCAATTTGGCAACCGCTTTTTCTTTGGCCGGACCGCCACCCTGGAAGCCATGCAAAATCTGCTCCGGCCCGGCGATCTTTACTTGGCCGTCCAAGGGGAAGAAATTCCCGGCGATTGGGATTGGAGCCAATCTCCCCCGGCGGGCATCAAGGCCCTCGCTACCGTCAGAAACTTTTACGGCCAGCCGCTGATGTACGTTTTGGAAAAAGTTCGTTAATCCCTAGTTGACCTTGTACCAATAGTCCACATTTATTTTCTGGAGATAAAGGATATTTGTCAGAACCGCAGCCACAAGAAGGAGAATGACCGCCGACCGGGAGAAATTCCGAAAGATTCGGTTCTCCGGCCAAACAAGTCCGGTCAGTAATAAAATCATCAGACCAAGTATCCCAAAACGCATTATCAGTATCAATAGCGGCACTTTATTTATCTCAAACAACCTCGATAAGTTGACGCCCAGAGGAATTAGTAAGGCAATAGCAGAGACCAAATAATTTGAATTGGTTACTCCTTCGGAAATAAAATAGCCGGCCGCAATAAAAAGAAAAGGCATGAAAGGAATCCGGTACCAGCCATAAGACGCGCTGCCAAACAGAATGTAGATTGCCAGATAGCTCGCCAGGCAGATCAAGACAAATAGAGATGATTTGTCTTTTTTAGCCGCCAAATAAATCATTCCCAGCCAGCCGACAAGAGGCCAGCCGTCCGTCAAGTATTTCGTACTGGTAATTTTTGTACTGGTAAATAAGTCGTAGATCGCATCCAGGCCGATCCCGTAAACCCTGCTGGTATTGGAAAGAAAAACAGCCATAAACTCACGGGTATCAATAGCGAGACCATAAATCACAAATAGAAAAGCGACCGAAAGAGAAATCATCAGGAACTCGATCAGGCTCCTCCGTTTCCTGCCGATGATGAAGACGCCAGAAATAATGGCCACGATCCCGGAAAGTTTAAACAGTACTGTCAAACCGGCGAAAAAAGCCGCCCACCGAATCAAATTTGGCCCGTCTTTCTTTTGGGTCAGTGTCAAGAGGATCAAACTGAGAAGCCAAACCGGCACCAAGCCGTTTTCTGCCTGGACCATCCGGCTGCCTATCACGATGAGCGGCGATGTGGCATAAAGCAACGAAATGATCAGTGCCGTAACCGGACCAAACCATAAGGCGGCGAGCCAAAATAGCAATCCCACAGTAACCGTCCCGAGAACTACGACCGGTTTCCTGATCGTGAGAAGCGCCACATCCCCGAAGTTCCTCTCCCCCGAAAGGTAGGCAAAAGCGCCGCTCGCAATTCCCATCATCGGCGGGTGATCAAACCAGGGGTAACTAATAGCCAAGGCCCCACCGGGAACCGTGCTCGACAGGATCCGGTCGGGATTTATGTAAGTCGGGTAGTTCTTTATTCCGACCAGTCCCGAGATCCCGACAGGCATCCCCAAACGGATCAGAGAAAGACCTACCCAGGTGTTGCTGTATTCATCTGTCGATTGTCCCGGCAAGGGGACACTGGCGAAGTTTTGGTACCTCAGCAGGAAGGCGATTACTAACGTAACCACTAATGCCAATATTGTCAGCCAGATTCCCTTTTTCATATACGGCATTCCAGACTATTTTTTGCGGCGACCTCATCGGCTAAAGTTACAGATCTCCCCTCCATTATGCACTTGAGTTTGGCGGGGTCCAGGGTTACTCCATTGATCCGGAAAAGTTCTTTGATCGCGCCGCCGACTGTCTTTTCTCTAATCGCCCGAAAATCCAGAGTAAAATTCGCGCGTTTGTCTCTACAGTCGATCGAAAGTTTTAGATATTGTCCCGGGGTGGAAGGTTCTCCGACGATATTATAAAAGCACGGGTCCTCAGTAACGTCTTTGCTTTGGGATGGAAATATTAACATCTGGGTCAATAGGACATCGGAATAGACCCTGGCCTTATGCCATCGTAGAAAGACCACAAAGAGGGCGACAAAAATAAAGTAGCCAACAAAGTATTTCTTTAAAAATCCCACTGCTTAATCATATAATGTCACCATACCTAAATGAAGTATCTACTCATAGTCGTTACTTTTCTCACCCTGGCTCAGTGGCCGCTCAGCCTCCACCAAACCAATTCTTATAAAGATATCATCAATGATGCCGGAAATTACCGTCACTCATCCATTATTGCCCCCGATGACCAGGCTCCGCTTATCATTAATACCAAAAGGTCTCTCTACTCTTCCGATTTTCTCGGTCGGTTCTTCAACAATAAGGCCTCCTTTATCTGGGGCCGCTTCAAGTCTAATTTCTTCGCCCTGATCGATCCGAATAATTATTTCTTTGGTTTTCACCCCAGGGAAATAATTCGGGAGAATCTAAATATCGACAAGTTCCCATTCATTTCTCTCATTTTTTTGCTTTATGGTCTTTTCCGCATCGACCAACTGAAGTGGGGGAAAAAACTTCTGGGCTTGTTTTTTATTAGCGTCGCCATACTTTCCCTGGGCAGATTCGACAAAGTTGACTTTGTTCTTTACCCAATATTGGCTTACTTCATCGTTTCCGGTATCGTCCTGTTGAAGCGGGAAAAACCAAGGGCATTCCTGATTTCATCACTTTTCCTGATCATCTTCTCCATCCCGCAGTACTTACGGGCATTTGTAAATCTGCACTCATGATCAAAAAAAATCTCCCCTTGATTTTGCTCTGTCTATTTACCCTGCTCGGATTCGCCATCCGTTTCTATAAATTGGGCCAAGCTCCCGCCGGTCTTTATCTCGATGAGGCCGCCCAGGGCTACAATGCCTACTCGATTCTCAAGACCGGCAAAGATGAGTTCGGGAAATCGTTCCCGATCGTCTTTCGTTCCTTCAGGGATTTCAAAACACCAGTTTATATTTATTTGATTGTTCCTTTGATACCTGTATTCGGACTTACTCCGTTTACCGTCCGCTTACCATCCTTTATTTTTTCGGTTCTGACTCTTCCATTAGTTTATTATCTGATGAGAAAACTTCTTCCCAAGGCAAGAGTGACAACTCCGCTCGCCCTGGTTTCCGTTTTGCTCCTCGCGATCTCACCTTGGCATACCCTTTTTGGCCGAACGAACTTCGAGTGCAACGTTGCCTTATTTTTTCTCCTTGCCGCGATTTATTGCTTTTACGTTTCCCTTAAGAAGCCTTCACTGCTCATTGTCTCGGCGATTCTCTTTGCCATTACTATACCGGCCTACCATTCACAAAGGGTAATCGTCCCCATTTTGCTGGTTCTCCTTTTTGTTCGCCACCGCCGCCCTCTCTTGTCCCATTCTCATTTACGGCCCACTGTTATGGCCTTTGTCGTTGGAGCACTTCTTTCACTCCCATCGCTCGTGATTATGGCCACTCCCGGTTTTTTGGCCCGGGCCTCAACCCTTAATATTTTTACCCAAACCCCATCCGGATATTTATCATGGTACCAAGGACCTCTGTCATCACTCATTAATGCAAACTGGTATCTTACGTCCCGCGAGTTTCTCTCACTCTACTTATCTTACTTTTCGCCCCGGAATCTTTTTTTCTTAGGTGATTACGGTCCCAGAAGCTCTTTTCCGGATCTGGCCACTTTCTTTACCTGGCAATTACCGTTTTATTTTTATGGACTCTATCGGCTCGTAAAAGAAAAACCACTTGGAGAGCTCCGCTACATCGTCCTGGTTCTATTGCTGATTTCCCCGATTCCCGCCGCTGTTACTCGTGACCCATTTACGACGATCCGAGCGCTGCCGATGGTCGTTCCGATTTCAATCGTCATCTCCCTCGGTCTGATTCGTTTTTTTCAGCTATTCCGGAATGTGTTTGCAAAAAAGATCATGGTCGTTGGGTTCGGTTTGGTCGTCGTTTACTCTCTTCTCAATCTTTATAGCTCGGCGATCGTTCTGAATGAATATTTTCGAGCCGCCCCATGGGAATATGGTTGGGAACAGGTCATCACAAAACTTAATACCCTGGATCCCAAATTGCCCGTTGTCATTGATAATGCCCGTGCCATTCCCTACAGTCAAATCCTGTTTTTTACCAAGTATGACCCTCTGATATATCAGCAAACCAATTTTGAAGTCTCTCCAGAAAATTATTACATCGATCTGACATCAAACACGACCAAATATATTGGCCGGATCACTGTTCGGTCCATCAATTGGGAACCGGACCTGATAAAAGAACAATACTTGGTGGGAGATAGCATCGCCATCTCGCTTGAGCAGATCAAGCTAAACAAAATGACCTTGCTCGAGGAAATCAAATATCCCGATGGTACTCCTGCCTTCCGGATCGTTTTGACCAACCCCAAATATCAAAAAGCCATCCGCCGTTTGATCCGCCGGTAACAAAATGTAGAATAGAACTGTGCCGAAATTTATCAAAGCCAACTTCGTTTTAGTCTGCCTACTTATTTTCGCCAGTTTTACCCGACTTTGGTCTCTTCAAAACTATCCACCCTCCCTCTTTTCTGACGAGGTTGATGTCGCCCTTCAAGTGAAGTCATT
>DATDRC010000054.1:0-4312 GCA_035291985.1 Patescibacteria group bacterium | reverse complement strand
GCTCACTTGGGGAAGGTTATGTTGGAGCACTTCTTAACATTTCAAACCATCCAGACTTTACTGGTTTAGCGGTAATAATGAAATTGGGCAATGTTACAACCATTGATTTATTTGACCAAATCCTCTCCACCTTCAAATTTATTGCCACCAATAATGAGGGAATCCTAGGGGCTACGGTAATACGCAGTCCAACCTGTGCCGGCCCTCAAAGACCAGGAGAGATATGTGAAGCGCCGGTGGCCAGCGAAACATTCAATATTACAAAACTTTCTGACAACGAAATTATCCAAACAGTCCGCACCGACAAAGATGGGAAATTTACAATTTCGCTAGCTCCAGGAACCTACAAACTTCAGAGCACAACAAGCGGAATTGGCAAAAACATAAGGAACCCAGACTTCACGATTGCCGCCGGAAAAATCGTTACCCAAAGATTTGACGTCGACACCGGCATTCGGTAGCCAGACGAAGCGGGGGGTGGGGTATACTTACTTCCGTGGGAGCACTCTTCGTCACCTATATCTACCAGCCCTTCTTCAACATCCTCGTCGGTCTCTACTGGCTCGTCGGCCGGGTCTTTGGCGACCCGGACATGGGCATTGCCGTCATTCTCTTTGCCCTGGTTGTCCGCATCATTCTTCTACCGCTCGATTTCGCTTTTGACCGCTCCGAGGACGAAAAACTAGCCATTTCCAATAAGATTAAACAGCTTCAAAAAGAATACCGCTCCGACCAGGTCCGTCTGAAGCAGGAAATCAAAAAAGTCATGCGCGGCAACCCCGGCCCGGTCATTTCCGAGACCATCAATATCATCATCCAGGTCATCATCATCCTGATGCTTTACCGCATCTTCAAGACCGGTCTCGAGGGCGCCGACCTCCACCTCCTCTATCCCTTCATGCCCGAGGTGAAAACCCCGATCAATCTCTTGTTTCTTAACGAATTTGATTTGTCCCAAACCAATAACACCCTCAACTTTATCCAGTCTCTCCTCATTTTTGCCATCGAAGGCCTCCACATGCTTTTCTCGCCCAATCCCACCAGCCGGCGTGATTTTCTCTCGCTCGCGATCATTTTTCCGATTATTTCCTTCCTTGTTTTCATGTTCCTGCCGGCCGGCAAGAAACTCTTTATTATCACCTCCCTCCTTTTCTCGATTGGCGTTTTGTTGATTAAACAGGCGCTTTTTTGGTATCATTCTCTTACCGGAACCCACTCCGATGCTACATCGGTGGCAGCTCCCCACTAATAAGTGTAAAATGACTAAACATGGCTGATTTTGATAAATTGGTAGTCGGTTTCCTGGTTGACGAAGTAGTTGGCGGTTTCTTCATTTCCGTTCCTCCTGGCCACGTCGCCTGTGTCTACGACCGCGGCTATGGTGTTTTGAAAAAGGTTTGGGGCCCCGGTTTACACCTGAAGATCCCTTTCTGGCAAATCGCCAAGCTTTTTAATGCCCAAATTCTTGAATACACCATCCGCCACGGCTTCGATATTAACAACAAGGAGGCCCTCGGGGACGAGCCCATCCTGACTACCACCAAAGACAATAAAAGCATCAGTATCGAAGGCTCCATCCTTTTCAAAATCGACAAGGCCAATGCCCCCGAGCTCTGGGAAAATATCGGCGACAATTTTGTCAGCAAAGTCGTCCGCCCCTACTCCCGCTCCCGGATCAGCCACGTTTTCACCGAGATTAACAGCAAAGAAATTCCCCACTCCCGCTCCCATATCGAAACCACCCTCAAAAATGAATTGAACCGGCTCTTCGCCGACAAGGGCTTGATCGTCGAGGGCGTCCTCCTCTCGGAAGTGAAGATCCTGGAAAACCCCGCCGAGCACGAACGCATCGTCTTCGAAAACCCCGCCGCCTAACTTGCCTTTTGGTAATGTTCTTTTAAGCGGTTGATAAAATCGGCAGTTTTTCTTCTTGTATTCGTCAAAAGACTGGACTACATTCACTGGCAGTGAATTAGTTAAACCATATGCTTAAAAAAACCAATGTTTGTCCTGCGGTGGAAATTTAGTTAAAAACGGCTCAAGGATATTACACCGCCAGTCAATCAGACGGGAGACGGTTGAGAAAGTCCAGAGATGGTTTTGTCCCGCGTGCAAAGCCAGTTTTTCAAAACGAAAACAAATTAACTCCGGAGTCAGAACCCACTTCACCAAAATATTTGTCGACGAGGTAGTCAGGGACTTCATCCAGGGCCGGAGTCCTTGCGGTGTCATTAAGGAGAGAAAGAATATCTCCCGGGGGACAGTTTCCTCTTGGGTTAATCAATATGGAGGGAGATGCTATACGCCGAAACAGGTATCTGTTGCGCTTCGTTTTAGAACCCACAACCGTTGGGGCGGCATTCTTCTTTTAGATGGCAAATACCTCAACCGAAACTTAGTTCTGCTTCTGGCGGTGGACTGCCTCACTTTAGATATTGTCTCCTGGCTGGTTGCCCAAAGAGAAACGGTGGCCGGCTACATCCGACTGGTTGACTCAGTTGAAGCCTGCGGGTATGTGATTGGCGCCTTGATTTCTGATGGCCATCCGGCCATCGCTTCACTTACCAGAGAGCCAAAATTAATCTTGATCCGCAAGTATACGAGGACATATCCCAGACCGGGTGTCGCTCCGGCCCAACCAGCCCAAAGACCCCGGCTTGACGGGGTGCCTCACCAACTTTGTCTGGTTCATGCCGAGAGGGATCTCGCATCACTTGTTTCCAAATTGCCCAAAAAGAGCCGGAAAATTCTCTTGTCTCTGTCTCATCAGGTTTTGTACGCCAAGAATCTCAAACAGGCTCTGAAACGGAGAAGGAAATTAGCTACGGTCTCGGCTCTCCTGCCCCCGGCTTACCACGACTGCTCTCTTTGGATTTCTGATCACTGGGAAGCTCTTACCGCCCACCATTTGACAAGAGTTGGGGGGAAAAGGGTGCCCGGTACCAGCAACGAGGGCGAAAACATCATCTCTTACCTTAATGCCCGCTTGAAGACAATTAAACGTCTCAGGAACCTAAAATCAGCCGCCAATATTACTAATCTCATAATCATGAATTACCGATTTAAACCTTTGGAAAACAGTAAAAACAAGCTTAAGAGAAACAAGACTCCTTTAGAGCTTGTTATCGGGAAAAAACTCACCTCAACCTGGACAGACTTCATCAACAAATCAACCGCTTAAAAAGACAGTGCCTGCCTTTTCTTCCCTAGCACCCTATAATAAGGTTACGTAATCATTCGATTACCCTCGCACCTCAAAAAAGGAGAAACCGTCATGGCAGTTAAACCCATAACCCCTGGCGATGTCGCCAAACAAAAGGGAGAGTCATTCCCCGATGCAGTATTTGAAGCCTTCAATGAGATCATCGCCGCAAGTTTCGTCGACGGCTGCGCCGACTTTACTGTGGCCGAAGTAGTCAAGTTGATGGTATCAAAGGGTCTTTCAGAGAAAGACATCTTCGACAGACACTGGCTTGATGTCGAGGCGGTGTATGAGAAGGCGGGTTGGCACGTGGTCTACGACAAGCCGCCGGGCTTCAATGAAAGCTACGAGGCCAACTTCGCCTTCACGGTCAAAAGAAAGTAAAGGCCATAAAATCACTGCATATCTGAACCCGGGGAAACTAACCCCTGGCTCGACCATATCATGCCCCCGGCGACCCCGGGGGCAATCCTATTTAATTTCATTTATACTTAACTTATGCCCGAAGCCGCCCCCCGCACCGTCTTTGAGATCCGCCCCGCCAAGGATTCACTCGTTACTTACGAAAACTTCGTCCACGTTCTCGCTTCGCTCAAAAATACCCTCAAAACTTCTCTTTGGCTTCGTCTCTTCGGCAAACTCGATACCATCACTCTCGAAATCGCTTCCCTCAACCAAACCATCTTTTTTGTCGTCACCTGCCCGGAGAAAATTGCTCCCTTAGTCCGCTCCCAAATCGCCGCCCAGTACCCCGATGCCATCATCACCCACATGACCGACTATATGGAGTCCTGGCTCACCCATAGCTTCCAAAGCATTGCCCAACTTTCTTTGGCCGCCCCTTACTATTTGCCTCTTAACACCATTGTCGGTAAAGCCCCCGACCCCATGGCTTCGATCCTCGGCATTCTTTCTAAATTACCGGCCAATCAAGCCGGGGTTGTTCAGCTTTGTCTCTCCGCTTCCCCCTCCGGTTGGGCAAACTATCCCCGTGGCCTAGTCTTACAAGGGATTCAAACTGCCCCCGACAAACGCGAGGCCCATCCCCAAAAATCATTGATTGAAACCAAAATTAGTCTCCCCAGCCTTGACGTCGATATTCGCCTCGCC
>DATDRC010000053.1:0-15343 GCA_035291985.1 Patescibacteria group bacterium | reverse complement strand
CTCCCTCTGTCTTTCCACCCAGTCCGGCTGCGCCCTCGGTTGCCTGTTCTGCGCCACCGGCGCCCTCGGCTTCAAGAAGAACTTAACTGCCGCTGAAATTGTCGACCAGGTCCTCTACTTCATCAAAAATGACATGCCCGTTGACTCGATCATCTTCATGGGTATGGGCGAACCCCTGGCCAATCCCGACAATACCTTCGCCGCCATTGACCTCCTGACCGCCCCCGACGGCCTCGCCTTGAGCCCGCGCCGTCTCTCCCTCTCCACCGTCGGCATCGTCCCCGGCATCGAACGCTTGACCCGCGACTATCCCAATATCAACCTCGCTTTCTCTCTCCATAACCCCTTCACTGCCGAGCGGCTCAAACTCATGCCCATTACTAGGGCGTACCCGATCGAAAAAGTCCTGGCCGCCATCGATGCCCACCTCGCCGTTACCAACCACAAAGTCTTTATCGCCTACATTCTCCTCGCCGGCGTCAACGACTCGCCCCGCCACGCCCAGGCTCTGGCTGATCTCATCACCGCCACCCCCAACCGGAAACGGCTGCTGCACGTCAACCTCATCCGCTATAACGCCACCGCCAACCCGACTCAGTATCGGAAACCCAGTCACTCCACCGTCGAAAGATTCCAAGCCATCCTCACCCAAAATAAAGTCCATCACACCATGAGACAGGACTTCGGCACCGATATCCAAGCCGCCTGCGGCCAACTAGCCGCCAATTATAAAACCAATTAAAATACGTCCTCTATCTTGATTCCCACTCCGCTCTTCAACAAATCCTTATCCCGAGTAATCACTTTTAATCCGCCATTTTCAGCCATCAACGCATAATGAGCGTCATAACTCGTCAAGTTATGTTTATATTCTGCCTCAAGTAATCCACTCCAGTCTTCTCTACCCAGCTCAACAAAAACAATACCAATTTGTTCCAAATGACGAATCACAAACTCAATCTTTTTTTGACTATAGCTATATTTCCATTTCAGTACGTTAATTATCTCCACAATCAAAAATCCGGGAGCAACCAACTCTATTTCTTTTGATATCAATTGTTCAATCAACTTATGAACCAGCATCTTGTCGTCATCTCCAAATACTATCCAATCTAAGATGACACTTGAGTCGACTACAAATTTTGCCATGATCTACTCTCCTACTAATTGTTTCAGTCTTTCATCTCTCATTTCTCTAACCGCCTTCACGGGATCAATCTTGGGAGTGCTCTTTGCCAGTTTCTTAAAAAATTCCCGGCTCTCTTTGATCTTTTGCTTGACTTCGTTTTCAGAAAGAGAGAAGGACTCACCCGCCAATTTCACATTCACCACCCCGGAGAAAGACATTCTCTTGGCCGCGGCCAAGCGGCGCAAATTATCATAAACGTCCTCTCTGAGACTAACAGTCGTTCTGATCATATTCATCCCTGCATACTAACACAATGATGCGTTGATGTCAATCATATCAAACTACTAACTAGTATCTCATTTATCCTGCCAGTAGCCATAGAGCGCCTTAACCCCCACGGCCTGCGCCGCCAAAATCTGATCGTCTGTTTGCTTCGGCCCGCCAACGATGACGATGATTTTTCTGCGCACCAGCTCGGCGTCGATTTCTTTTTCCAACCGTTTCCCAAAATCTACCGGCGCCAGCCCCCTTTTCAACGCCCACAAATCGCCCCGGTGAGTTAATAACAGGTCGGCAATCACTTTTCTGAACTCATCAACCCATTTCTGGCTGGACTTAACCTGAATGTAATACTCCCTTAATAACCGCAACTTGAGCCTGGGTACCACTACCACGTCTTTCCAGTCCAAATCCTCCTCGCTTCTTGGTTCGGTCACTCTAACCGCTCGCACCAGCGGGCTTTTTTTAATCAGCCTGGCCACTCGCTTCTCCGCCTCCCGACCAATCAGCTCCAGGTCATCGATTAGCCCCTTTTCGACCAGCACTCTCTCCGCCTCGTCGGCAGTAATTCCCGGATTGGCTTTTATTAGATCTAATTTTACCCCCAACCTGGCCGCCCCCAACTGCCTGTCCCTGTTTTTTCCTCCTCTTTCAGCCATGCGGCCATTTTACCATTAAGCCCTACCGCGGCGCTCATTTTTTCCCGGGATCTTTCCCCGAATTACCAGGTTGGGTAGACTGGTCCGATACAATCGGACACGTCATCTCCCTTAAAAAGATCTTGTGGAGGAAAAACCTCCCGAGACTTCTAAAGCGCCTTTGATAGGGCCTACTTTAAGTATAGCGAGAAAAGCAATACCCTCCTTCCGCTACACCCGCCCCTCACGATCCCGCCCTGCGGGACAAACCATTGACCTTCTCTGAAATGAACGCCCTCTACGGCCCCTGTGTCAGCCTGCCCGTCCTAATGTATCACCACACCCAAGACAGTCAAACGGCCGCCCAAAATGGCAATGGTTATCTCACCGTCACCCCCGAGACTTTTGAAAAACAACTCGCCTACCTAAATGACCAACACTATGTTTCGATTGGCCCGGCCGACCTAATCGCCTTTTTCAATTCCGGACAATCCTTACCCAAAAAACCAATTATGCTCACCTTTGACGACGGCTATTCCGACTTTGCCACCGTTGCCGCCCCGCTCCTGACGCGCTATAGCATCAAGGCCACCGTCTTTGTCCCCACCGGTTTGCTTGAAAACCCCGGCTACCTCTCCTGGTCAAACATCGCTTCCCTGGCCCAATCCGGCTTCTATTTCGGCAACCACACCTGGTCGCACCAAAATCTGGGCACCAGCCTGGAAAAAATTAAAAAAGAGGTCGACACCGCCAAACTTCAACTGACCGACCACGGCCAGGATCCCTTCAAAGTCTTTGCCTACCCCTACGGCACTATCAGCCAAAGAGCCAGCGGCTATCTGCGGCAGTCCGGCTATCAACTTGCCTTTACCACCATTCCGGGGCGCGTCCAATGTCAGAAACAACGCCTTAGCCTGCCCAGAATCAGAATCGGCAACACCGCCCTTAGTTTCTACGGCCTCTAGGTCTTGCCTTAGTTAAATGCTAAAATAGGCCTATGTCTGAAAAAAGACGGATTTTTAGTGCGCCAGTTGAATTCATACGGGAAGTTAAGGTAGAATTAGCCTCTGTTAAATGGCCTTCCCGCCAGGAGACATTGAAGCTAACCGGTATGGTTATCGCTGTTAGCGTCTTTGTCGCCCTCTACATCGGCGGACTAGACCTGGTTTTTACCAGCCTAATCCAAAGCGTTATCAACCGCTAAAATTAAAATGTCAAAAGCAGTCAAACCAGAAATTACCGCTACAGACAACGTCATCTCCGCCCCGGACGTCAACCACCTTATCGTCAACCCCGACGCCACGACCAATGCCAAGTGGTACGTCGTTCACACCTATTCCGGCCACGAAACCCGCACCGCCAATACCCTCAAGACCAAGGTTGAATCCATGGGCCTGACCGACTACGTCTACGAAATCCTTATCCCCACCCAGGAAAAAATAAAAATTAGCAAGGGCAAGAAAAGCACCGTCAAGGAAAAAATCTTCCCCGGCTATATGCTCGTCAAGATGATCGTCAGCGATAACTCCTGGTTGGCGGTGCGCACCACCCAAGGCGTCACCGGCTTCGTCGGCACCGGCAACAACCCCACCCCGATTCCCCAGAAAGAAGTCGACGCCATTCTCGCTTTTGCTTCCCAGGCCGCCCCCAAATTCCAAACCGCTTTCTCCATCGGCGAAGCCGTCAAGATCATCGAAGGACCGTTTACCGATCTGCTCGGCACCGTCCGTTCAATCGATGACGCCAAAGGCAAGGTCGAGGTCCTCGTCAGTATCTTCGGCCGCGAAACCCCCGTCGAACTCGACTTCCTTCAAGTCAGCAAGATCTAATTCCAAGCTTGCTTTTTCCCATTTCCAGTCCTATAATACTCTCCGTAGTGATTTCAAGAAGCGCCCGGATCACCTAACCGCGGTCTATCGCTTCAAGAAATGACTGTACCTTAAATGGAAAAGAAACGTTTGCGGGCCGCTTTTGCCATCTGTCTCTTTCTCCTGGCCGCGGCTACCGTCTTCGCCGCTGTTGTTCTGGGGCCGCTCAAAACCTTCCTGATCATTTCAGGCGCCGGCTTCATGATCTTCGCCGCCCTAGTCTGCGCCACCATCGGTCTGGGCTATCCTCTCAGACTACTCTTCACCGACCTGCTCCCCTCACTGGGAGATATGGTAAAGATCGTCATCTGGAATGCTGAGGATATGAAGTATCCTCCAGCCTAACGCACGGGGGCACCCGCCCCCGTGCCCCTTCCTCTTCATTAACTTGACTCACTCGCCCCAGTCTGCCATATTGGTCTTAATGAAGGATTTTTCTGCCTCGGATACCCTTTTGACCGCCCTGCCGGTTCTTCTGGTTCTTCTCGCCTTGGTTGGCGCCGTCATTTTCTTCCCCGAAGGCAGTACTCTCGATATCCGCGGCCGGGCCGCCCCGGTCAAGCCCGCCCCGACAATAATTGCCGTCCCCACGGCCACTCCGACGCCCGAAACCGTCTGCTCCGACCTTTACAAACCGGTCTGTAGCACCGTCGACAATAAAACTTACGCTAACGACTGCGAGGCGGGTCTGGCCAATGCCCTACCGGTTCGCGCCAGTGAATGTCCAACCGTCACCCCCGCCATTCTCCCCAGCTACTAATTCCTAACTCGAAAACCGATGCTTCAGCAAGATCGACAGGGTCAGAGCATCCTCAGCCGATTTTTCTCCCAAAACTCCAACCCGATCAAGCCAAGTCGATATTTTCTTTTTGCCAATTTCTCGCTTATCATCTCCAAATTTTTTTTTGTCTATCTCAATAAACTTTCTCGCCAAAGCGCTATCTCCATCCTGTAACCAGACCGCAATTCGCCTCAAATCGGTGGAAAGATTCAAATAGTCAAGATTACTCATAAACCAAACGTTCTCTTAATTATCGTCTCCATTTTATTTCTTATCGCCTGGTCCATTACTTCCTGACTGCTGGATACCCCCGGCCGCATATTGATCAGGGAAACGAAGTCAATTTTTTTCTTGGCCAGGTTTATGCCGCCCCCCCACAGAAATTCCTGCTTACTCCCCCTCTCCAGCAAGACTCGCTCGGCGTCGGCATGCCATTCACCTCCGGCCGCCAAAAAACCTTTCTCAATATCTACCACCACTTTCACATATTCGCCATATTCTTCAGAAGCCAAGACTACCTGTTCTGGAGTTATTGCCCCCTCAATAATTACCACCGCCATAGCCAAAGCTTAGCACACCGCCTGCCTCTTGACTTATTCTGATTTTCTGATATTCTGAAAATGTGACTTATGTTGCCGCCGTCAGACAAAGAGGCCAAATCACCATCCCCGACAAAATCAGAAGCGACCTGGCTTGGTTAAGTACTGGTTCCATCATCCATATCACCCGTATCGACAACCGCTCAATCCTCGTCAAACCCTATCAAGAAGAAGCCAAACAAAAACCCGATTGGAAAAAAATTTGGGATTCCATCGCCCTGGCTAGAACCTTCAAAGGCGAAAGAGGAAACTTGTCCGCTTTTGTCGTCAAGGACCGGGAATCACACTAAATGAAAAGAAAACTGCTTGTCATTGACACATCAGTCATGGTCAAATGGGCCAATTCCCAGAACGAAAATGACCTAAATCAAGCCTACAAGGTGTTAATTAACGCCGAGAAGAAAAAGGTCGAACTTTTGGCTCCCGAGCTTGCCAAATACGAAATAGGCAATGCCCTACTCAACAAAAAGATGCTTCTGCCGGAAACAAAGCTATCACTTCAGACAATTTACTCGTTGCCGATTATTTTTATCCCGACGAATCAAGAGAGCGCCACCGAAACAATGGAAATCGCCAAGGAAAATAGCCTTACTTATTATGACGCCGCGTTTGTTCAGTTAGCCAGAGAAAAAAACGCCACCCTGGTCACCGCCAATCCCAAGCACCACCGCCAATTCAAGGACATAAAGGTTATCGATTTGAAAAACTATCGCTAACCAAATCCTCTTTTGATTTGATTCCCCATCTTATATAGGCTAAAATCTGCCTAACCCAAAGTTTTAATTTTGGCCCGCACCTTCAAAAGGAGATCCCAAATGGAAAAACGGTCATATACCAACAATTGGCTACTCGTCTTGCTACTAATGGTTATGGCGCTGATAGGCGTGATTCTTGTTGGAACATTGTCGGCACCGGAAAAAGAAAAACCCGGCCCCGAACAGGCGCTGACCCTCGCCCACCAACGCGCCATCGCCGCCGGCTTCACTGACGGCAAAACCGTTGCCCGACCTTCACTGGGAGAAGATGCCCGCATTGAATATTCAACGCTGTGCTACTTCTACAGCCCGGCCAACTCGGACCGCACCGGAGTGATTGTTTGTGACGAACACACCACCATCATCTACGATGGTGACAGGGGCGTCATCAATCTCCATCCTCAAGCCCTAAAAATAGTCCCCGAGCTGCTCCAAAACATGCCTCCGGGGACCGATCTCTACATCACGGTGGTCGAAGAAGCGGCCAAAATCGACCAAATGATCTTCTGGTTCGATCAAGGCCGGCTCTACCCTGAGGCCGCCAAATAAATAAGGAGATTAAAGTGACACATCAACCAATACCGGGCGAGAAAATTGGATGTGCCGCGTCCCCCATCCTGTTCTTCATTCTGATCATCGTTATCGTCCTGCTCATAGGCGTCGCGATCTTGAATGAACCCCACGATCAGGGTGACCTCTACAACGCCGTGGGCAACTACTGCGGCGATGGGGTTGTATGGCAATGGGACTTCCCGGAAAACTTGGACCCTTACACCAAGGTCCTGCCGGGGACTTGCCTCCTCGATGAAGGGTCGACCTCAAACTTCTGGGTCAACCTGGAAACTGGCGACGTCACCCCCAGATAGTCACCCAAACAAAGGTGCTCCTTGTCCACCCCCGCTTAGCGGGGTGGACAATCCTTCATTCCTCCACTATAATCTCTCCTGTTAATCCAACCTCGGATTGCAAACCCTGAGCGTAGTCGAATGGGGTCAAATCGAGGTAGCGATCAGTCGATTGCGAAAAGAAGTTTTTTGTTCCCCTTTTCGCTTTCTGGATCAAACTATAAACTACTACATATGGCTGCTAAAAAAATTAAAGTCCTTCTCAAATTAAACCTTCCCGCCGGCGCGGCTAACCCCGCTCCTCCCGTCGGTCCCGCCCTCGGTCAACACGGCGTCAACATCATGGAGTTCGTCAACCAATACAACCTCAAAACCAAGGATCTGCGCGGCCAGGTCATCCCCGCCCTGGTCACTATCTACGAAGACCGCACCTTCACCTTTGTCCTGAAGACCCCTCCCGTCGCCGAACTCATCAAACAAACCCTCAACCTCAAGTCCGGTTCGAAAGAACCCCAAAAAACCAAGGTCGGCAAACTGACCATGACCCAGGTCGAAGACATCGCCAGGAAAAAAATGGCTGACATGAACACCACCAATCTCGCCTCCGCCGTTAATATGGTCGTCGGCACTGCCCGGTCGATGGGCGTCGACGTCAAATAACTATGGCGACCAAAACAACCAAGACCACCAGAACAAACTGGAAACAACTATATCTCGATCTGCCTGAAAACGTCGCCGCTATTCTCCGCGACAAGCGGGTTAAACCCGAACAATTGACCGGCTTGGCTGATGGTGAAATTCTGGCTCTCAATCTTTCCGACGTTGACCTCGAAACCATTCGCGCCAAATACCCGAGTAGCCTCGCCGACGCCGAGAAAAAAAAGAGAAAGGAAACAGAAAAAGAAAGTCCGGCGAAGCTGGACTCCGCTAAGCGGAGCGACAGTCATTTCTACAAGTATCCCCGCCAAGTCTATGGCCGTTCGGCTCGCTACCAGGCCCTCGCCAAAAAAATCAACCATGACCAAGCCTCCGCCCCCCAGGCGGCTCTCGAGCAGCTCATCGCCTCTACCGGAAAAGACCGCGGTCTTGACCTCCACGTCAACACTCTCGAAACGGGGCTCCGTGGCGAGATCAAGGTCCCCTTTTCTACCGGCAAGACCATCCGCCTCGAAATCTTTTCCGACCAAACCATCACCGCCCTCAACAATAACGAATTTAACTTTGACGTTCTTCTGGCCACCCCGGCCGATATGCCCAAACTGGCCAAGTACGCCAAGGTCTTGGGTCCCAAAGGCCTGATGCCTAACCCCAAGAACGGGACCATCGTGGCCGACCCCGCCGCCCGCGCCAAGCAAATGAGTTCCGGCGCTTCCGTCGCCTACAAAACCGAACCCAAGTTCCCCATCATCCACCTTTCGTTGGGCAAAACCAGTCAAAAAATAGACGAGCTAACGGCCAACCTGACCACTATCCTCCAGGAAATCGGCGTCGCCAAGATCAAGTCCGCCTACCTGACCTCCACCCAAACCCCCTCCGTCCGCCTTGATCTCTCTTCTCTCTAGGGATACAGCCTTGGGTAGATGCCATAATCATTCCAGCACATCGCCCCCATGCCCCCGGCGTCATTGGCGGCATTGATTTGTTTAACCACATCCGCATTTTTTACCAACGGGGCATAGGCTTGAATCCAGGGACGAACTATTGCCCCGGGATTGACCACCGCCAGTCTTTCCAGGGCCCGGTAAGTAGTCCAGTAAACAATTAGGATATTTCGTCGCTGGCTTGCAGCCCCCCGAACAGGGTTCCTGTAAGCCCGCGCCATAGGTCGAGGGATAGGCCTGAAACTCGGCTATTTCGGCAGGTACAAATCGACCGCCGCCTCCCGACTGGCCACTATCTGCCCTCCCCATTTGTCTTTTAACCCCAGACCCGGGTGCTTGCCAACCAGGACACTGTCCGAAGCGACTACCTGCCGGCAGACGACATAAGCGCCCTCGGCCCCCGCAGCCAGTTAACCAACTCAATCAGCGCCTTGACGTACCTGGCCTTCGGCAAAAGGTACCCGAGCCAGACCCGGCTCCGGAAAAGTCTCACCGTCAAAAACCAGCGGATAGTCCACCTCCTCAAAAATGCGAAAGCTGCGCTTGATACTGGCCTTGGTCCTGTTTCGCACATAAATATGGTCGTGCGAGTGGTTGCCGATCTCGTGCCCGGCCGCTTTCACTTCCCGCCACAGGGCCGGGTCTTTTGTTAATACCTTCCCCATTTTTCCGCGATCGCCAAAAACTGCTTCACCTTCTCCGGATCCCAGCCATCATCCAGGCCGATGCAAACATAGGGCTCATCGGTCTTGACCCTGATAATCGGCCAGGCGCGGGGCAACTCCGGACCCAAAAGTGCTTCGAGCGCCTTCCCCCCCACCCCTGCCCCCAATTTGAGAAATTCTCGTCGGCTAAACATGAAACCAAGTCTATCATAAAAAAAGCCGGGGCTTGTCCTACCGAGCTGGCGGCGCCACCAAGTTAAACAGCGTTGCCCCCAAGCTGTCCGTCAGGCTGGGCAAGACCCGGCCGCTCTCGGCCGAAACATCAACGGTTTTCTCCGCTTTGATATCAAAAAAGCCAAACAATTTTCGCCCTACTTGGCCGCTCATCCGGTAGGCAATTTTGCCATCGTCTCTCTCAACTAGTTCGATCTGTTCCGGGTTAACCGCCGTCAAGGCGCCCGCGGCCAACGCCCTTGTCACCGCCGTATCGGGCAAAATCGCCACGGTTTTGATACCAATACTCGTCTCCACCATTAAAGTATTGCTGTCCAAATCGACCAAAAGCGGCAGGCTGGTCGCCGCCTTCGCCGTCCCGCGGTTAACTACCAATTCCGCCGCCGCTCGCCCGACTGACAAACCCGAACCCTGCCGCAGGGCATCGCTAATCTTGGCCGACTCCTCAGTCGCCAGGGGATAACTCTGCCCGCTCCTGACCTCCACCACCAGGCCGACCGCGCCGTCAGTCGCCCGGAAACGCAAACGCGCTTGTCTCTGGACGCCCGTCCCCACCGTCGCCTCCAGTTCTTTCAGAATCTCACCCACCGACCGTTCATTAATCACTTCCTCCTTCACCGTGATTACTTCCGGCTGGGGCGCTGGCGTCGGTGTCACCCGCACCGGTAAACCAATCTGCCTCAAAATCGTCCTCACCGTTTCCCCCGCACTTGGGGCGGACTCCTCCGAGGTGGACTGAGTCGGTGTCACCGTCGGCGCGGACTCCTCCGAGGTGGCTGTCACCGTCGGCGCGGACTCCTCGGACGGTGGCACCGAAGGTGACTCCTCCGAGGTGGCTGCAGTCGCTGTTGGGGCGGACTCCTCGGGGGTGGCGCTTGACGACTCCCCCGAGGTGGCTGACGTCACCGTCGGTGTTGCTGTCGGTGTTGCTGTCGTCGTTGGCGAAACATTTCTGCGCCTATTCCACCACCAGTTGCTTTCTTTCTTGTCATTGTCGTTTGAGTCGCTTTCCTCACCCAGAACCGTCCCCTTTGAATAGTCCCGCACCACAGACAAGCCCATTTGCGTCCCCGTCAAAACAAAAAGCGCCACCAAAAGCAAGGCTAAACTCCGACCAAAAAACAATGAACTATCAATTCTTGTCTTCCCCACTCCACCTAGTCTACAAACCCAAACTACTTCTGTCAAACAGCGCCTTGGCCTTCGCCATCACCAACTCTAAAGTTAGCCTGGCGGCCCTACCGGAAGCATAGCCCACCGCTCCCCCGGCCATCCCGAGCACGATGAGCCCAAAAGCGGGAATCGCTCCCACACCCTCACCAATTCCATTGACGACTGGTCGCACCAACTGATCAACCACCTTACCCAAGTTATCGTTAAACTCCTTTATTTTCGCTATTTTCTGGGGCTGCTCCTCAATTGTTTTCTGAGCCGCTTCAATCTCCCGCTCCAGTTTTCTCATGGTCGCCTCTGCCCGGCGGATCCGCCAACCAGCCACCGCTTCATAAACCCCAATCATCGACTGTTCATACAGTTCCAGCCCAGTTATCCAAGCAGCGGCATTCAGAATCGCCATCCCGTTTTCCAGAAATTTCTGTCGGCCCATCGAGGTTCGGTAACTCGCCAAGGCCTTGTTAATAAACCAGGCTTCCAACTTCGATAAGTTCTCGTACCCCAAAACACCCTCCATTCCCACCACCAAACTCGACCGAAATACCCCCCTCGCCTTCCTGACCATCTCAGCCTCACCATGACTGATTACTTCCGTCATCGACGGAACTTTTTCTTTTGCTCCTTGCATGGCAAACTCGGACTAAATCTTAATCTATTTTTTTAGACCTTTGATACCTGTGTAAATCATCGAGGCAAAAAATGGTGTTGCCGGCAACGCCAGAAGGCCCCACGGTCCAAAGGCAACAACACAAGCCACAGTGAGAGGAATACCACTACCCCCACCAATCGCCGTCCAGGCTACCAATTTCGGATCAACCCCAATTTGTTCCAACCACCTATTCCATGCTTGAGCGTGACCTTTCATCATAGCAGGAAGCGCCTCTGAAGCTGCCTCTAGGACTTGTCCGGTACCAGTCATCAAAGGTGACGCCACAGTTGCGGCCGCCAATTGAGCACTAACTCTCTTGCCTTCTTTCAAGACGTCTCCATTCTTCTCCAGTACCTCGGCTACTTCCGCCTCCGCTTCAATTCTAGCCTTCTCTGTTCTCGCCTTAGCCGGTTGAACCCTTTCGGCCGCGTTGGCCGTCTGTTCTGCTAATTCCGCCTCCATAACCGCCTTCAGTGCCGCAGTCGTCATCACCGCCTCGTGATCACCCATGGTCGAGGCAATCTCTGCTCCAGACAAAAGTGTCTTTAAGACCGGAAAATAGACTTTGTCCATGAAAGCCGTTAGGCCCTGTTTGGTGTTCAAAGACGGGTAGTTGCCCGCTCCAACTTCCAGTTCCATGGATCTCTCATAGAGCTGTCTCCAATTACCTTCAATGCCCATCGCTCCGGTTGTTTCCAGCGCCCGCGCGGCTTGCCTGGCTAAATAGCTCATCCTCTTCTCATCATTTTGGGCCATCGCTTCCAACACCAGTCCCTCCCAGTATTCATTCGAAATGCCCATCGCCGCATGCCTACCTCTTTCAGACAACACATTGAACGGTCTGACCATCACCATTTGGGCACTTTCTATAAAGCCACCAGCCTTTTCTCGTTTAACCATCCCGGCCGAGAAAGGTCCGCTATTAGGCATAGTTTCCGCCGCTTTCTTGTTTCTCATGTAGGCTTCCGACATCAGTTTTGTCGCTATTGCTACCACCGCCTTGGCCGCCTCACCGTCGTAACCAACGGCCTGAGCCGCCCTCTCCAGCTTCGCCTCCAAACCACGGGCATTTGTTAAATCCTTTTCTGACAACGTCAAAACAGTCAAACTTTCTTCTTCTTCACTTTCATCGGGAATAACCAACTTATATAATCCACCTTCCAAGACCACGAATGTGCGGGCCAGTAAGTCTGGTTTTGCCGCCAGCTTTTCTGTCACTGCTTCTAAATTAACGCTTGAAGGATGAATTAAAACCCCACCTTCAACTACGGTCTCGAACTCAACAGTATTCTTTAGCATGGCCGTATCTTACGCTTCTAATCTTATAATTGTCAAATATCAGTAAATATGGGGTGGGGCCGACGGCTTTCCCGTCGCACCCCACCGGTTTTAGAAATTCAGAGAGCGGCCCAAACCAAAGGCCGCGACTAACCCCAAACCCAGCGCGGCGGCGCCCCAGCGCCAATCGCCGGTCCAAATCCCCACCGCGATCGCCGCCACGACAACTACAATCGCCACCACCCGACGCAACACCGGTAACCAATTCATTACTGCCTACCTTTCTTTGAATGTACTTGCTTCCGCTAGAAAAAACTATTTCTAATTTCCTCTAGCGGAATCCCGAGGGCGCGGCATCACTGCCTCACCCTCGGGAAAAACTTGCTCCACATCTCACATCAACTTGGCCAGCGCCGGCGCCCAGTTCATCACGAAGATTACCCCCAAGGTCATCAGCAAAAAGATAACCGCGTCAATCTTCTCTGAGTCACCGACGACGACACTGCCCGACCCCAGTCGTTGGATCTGCGGAGGCACAGCCGGAGTAGCCGCATAGGTAATCGTGGTCGCCACCAGCCAGCCGGTCACCAGGCCGCAGACAAACCGCGCCTGATAAAGCCAAGTCGCCAGGACCGGATAATCGACCATCGCCGCATTGGCCAAATACCGAAAGGCCAGGGTGAGAATAACCGTCGCCACCACCATCACCAAAATACCAAAAGCGACGGTAAAGAGGCCGGCCACCGTCAGTTTGCCTCCCGACAGGCCGCCGATCTCACACAGGTAGATCAGAACTCCCAGGGCGATCACGCCGACCGCGAAGGTCTGGGCCACACCCGCGGGCAAAAGCAGCTTGGCCAAAACGCCAACGATAAAGGTGCCGACCGCCCAAGGGGTCAGGTCAACCTTACCCGTCAGCGAAGAGGCGGCGCCACCGATAAACACGACCATAAAGGCGACGACCCACATAAACATCGAGCCGGTATTGATCATGTCGAGGCTCAACGCGTTCATCGGACAATCCTTGCCGGCCCAGTAGACACACTGGTCCACCGCGACGACAACAAAGCCCTTGGCCGCCACCATAATCAACATCGCCAGTAGCAACAAGCCGCCGACAATATAGAAGTCCCATTCTTCGCCGCGGTGCCGCGCTTCTGACCGGAAGAACAGGATGACCAGAACGAGCATCACCCAGGTCAATTCCCAGCCCAAACCCCACTCACTCCGGCTTTGCGGGACCTTGAATGTATAGTCCCAGCCGGACCATGGCGTTGTCGGCTGAACTACGACTGGACCCGGAGGCGGTTCGAATACCGGCGCCGAAACCGTCGGCGCTGCCGAAAACTCGCCCCCGCCAAAGATCATCGGCCAAACAAACATGGCGGCAACACCAATGACAATCAAAACGACGCCCACCACGCCGACCACGAGCCACTTCTTCTTGCCCATTTTGCCGGCGCCAGAAAGCATCGAGGTTAGCTTCCCCAACAAGGGGAGCTTTGACGAATTTCCGCCACCGCCGCTGCCCGTTTTCGGATTCTCGATGACGCTGGCGGCGTCACGCGCAACCCGTTGTGAACGAACCCGTGCCCTCAATGTTTCAACTTCAGCGTCAGCGCCCGGGGCACTTGCGGGCGGAGGCATTTGGGGTTCGGGCGCCGCCATGGGCGGCAACCCATCAAGCGGATCAGTCATGGTACACCTCCTGTGTCGACTGACAAAAGAATCCCCGCCTAGGCGGGGTCAATAAAAACTATGGCCCCACTGGTTTTTTTAGGCTTACTCGGTTCGGACCTCGACTGCCCAGGCGGCAGGAAGGGCTTTCACCCTCGCCAACTGTCCGGTTTCATCTCCCTCTTGAATCCGGGCCAAATCTAGCTTCACCAATGTGGCCACATGCCCCCCATTACACTTCAGCTTCAGTAAACCGACACTGCTCCCCTTCAATTTCGAGAGCAGTTCTGCTACGGGCTTATCAACAACCACAATCTGGTCAACCATTTATGGTCTCTCCTCGTTTTGAGATTTTTGTTTCATGTAGAGCATGTTAAGGTACTCCGAAATCCCAGCGATAACTCGCATGGGATTAAGGTACTTCTCATCTAAACCTAGCCCTCTCATACTATATATAAGTAGCCAGATCTAGATCAGATTGCCACTGATTTTACTCCTCCGGTCAAATTTAGTCCAGCATTGACAAAAAGTAATGTATACATTATTATATTTATTATGACCCGTACCCAAATCTACCTGCCTGAAGAAATGCATGAGCGCCTACTGCACCTGGCCAAACTGGAAAATGTTAGTCTGTCCGAACTTATTAGAAAAGGCGCGGGCCTGGTGATAAAAACGAAACAAAAAGGTTTGTCTCCTTACCGCCGGACGCTGAAAATGCTCGCCGATTATCCGGATTCCCTTCGCGTCACCCTGGCGGATTCTGCCACCAAACTAGTTCGCGGTCAGAGAGACTGAAATGACTAAAATTGTCATTGATTCCTGCGTCTATGTCTCCCATTTTGGCAAAGACAAACTCACCCATAAATCAAGGAATTTAGTCCGCTAAACAAAAAATTAATTGAGGAATTGACCTCATTTCTGGAATCCAATCAATCACCTCTAAAAACTTCCGATCTAATTATTGCCCTAACGGCCAAATTAAATGATGCCACCCTCATCACCTGGGACAAACAATTACAGAACAATAACATCTGTGAAACGGCATCTCCGGAAAATTACCGGCGGTCCTGAATACTCTATCCGACTTCGTTTCCGATCCTCACAACCTTAGCGCTTGGTAATCACCACCACGTCCCTTCCCGACTCCCGGTCATGCCCCAGTTCGACCT
>DATDRC010000052.1:0-4956 GCA_035291985.1 Patescibacteria group bacterium | reverse complement strand
CCGAGGTGGTCGTCAAGAAAGCCGGCGGCGAGAGACCGGAAAGAGAAGAGCAACCGGCAAAGAACAAGGTTGTCAAGGCGGACAAACCGGAAAAGATCAAGAAGATCAAAAAAGGTCCCAAAAAGATCGTCCGCAAAGAGCGGCAATTCGTCCGCTAAAACCTCTGTATACTATTTCTCATGGTTCACGATAAACTCGAAAACGATCTCCTTGCTGAAGGCGCGTACAAATTGAGTAAAGCGGAAGAATACAAGTTCGTCAGAGAGCTCCCCAAATGTATCGATGCTCTGGCCAAACACCGGAGAAATGAAGAAAATCGCACCATCTCGCCTGGAGAAATAATTCCGCTGGATGAACGACAAGATCTCTTGCGTCGTATTTTCGAAACCAACCACCAACCTCTCGGTGAGACCGAGCACATCGACGTCTATAATCCAGCCGTTATCGTCGGTCCTAATGGCATCGAGTTCCTGGGCAGAGCCGAGGGCAGGAAAACGCCATTCTCGACGCTAGTAATTCACTTTCTTTTTGAAGATGGGGCCTGGACGCCACAAGGTAATATTGCTCCCCCGCTTGAAGATCCCGCCGTCGCCAAGATAGGTAATGAGATTGTCGTAGCCGGTGTGAAGCTTGAAAGAGATATCCGCACTGCTTCCGCCGAGTTCAAAACCGTCTTTTACAAAGGATCGACACTAGACGATCTCAAAAAACTTGGCGAAGAAAGCCCGCTCGGGATGAAGGATGTCCGTTTCACAGAATTAAAGGTGCTAAAAAAAGGAATTGCTGTCTATACCCGCCCCCGGGAACTAAAGGGAGGTTTGGGTCAAATCGGCTTTACCGTCATTGATTCACTGGAGGATCTTAACGCCCAGGTAATCCAGAACGCCCCGCTAATCAATGCTCGTTTTCCGGAAGGCGAATGGGGCGGTGTCAATCAGGCCCAAGAACTTTCGGACGGAAGAATTCTGGTTCTGTGCCATCGGGCTTATCGAGACGAACAGAAGGCCCGTCACTATTTTCCTTGGGCCTTTGTCCACGATCCCGTTACCGGAGAAATTCGGGACTTGGGTATTCTCGCCGAAAGTTCCGATTTTCCTCCCACAGTCGCCAAGGCTTGGGATCTCCGGGATGTTTTGTTCTCTGCCGGCTTTATTCTGGAGGGGAACAGGCTAACTCTTTATGTTGGAACACGTGATACTGGAGTCGGAAGGATAGTGATCGATAATTTTAAAATACCACCCAAGTAGGTCGTTGCTTTGTTCGCTAAACAATTTTTCTCAAAAATTGACAAAGGGTATAATGAAGTTATATCAGTTAAAAAGACCATGAAAAAACTCACCCTACCCACTTTATTAGCCTCCGCTTTTCTCTTTGCCGCTTGTACCCCCTCCGCCCCGATTACCGGTACTGAAGAACAGAAGGCCGAAAAACTAGCCCAGATCATCGAAAGTGGCGGTTCGGCTGATTGCACCGTTACCAACCTGGCCGATAAAAGCACGACCCAAATGGTCGTTTCTGGCAAAAAAATGAAAATCGTCGGTTCCGATTTCAACGAAGGCAAAAAGGGAACCATGATCAACGACGCCGTCTACTCCTATTTCTGGTCCGAAGGCGACAAAACCGGTTTCAAGACCAAGTTGGAGGTCGAAAAAGAAGCTCAACCCACCCCAGGCGCATCAGAAGAAAAAATCGATACGACAAAAACAGCCGAAGGCTACGAGGACGAATTGAAATACAAAATGGACTGCTCCCGCCGTAATATATCCGATTCCGAGTTCGTGCCACCAGCGGAGGTAAAGTTCATCGACCCCAGTGAGTTAAACTCACTGAGCCCCGAGGAACTCCAGAAACTCTATCCAACCCAGGAGTAGGTTCTAGTTCGCCAGTTCAACAGTCGCTTCCCGCTGACCATGAAAGGACTGGGCATGAAGATCGGCAATGTCTTGATTTATGGCGCTCATACCCGACTCCAAACACGCCTTGACGCCCTCGATTAAATAAAGATTCAAAAAGACCTGGCCGTTACGGGTAACCACCAGGCTTTCGACGTCGTCGGGCTGTCCAGCCTCGACATCCAAAACCACCCCCGACTCGTGCAGATAAGCCGTTCTCATAGCTTGGCACAAGGGGCAGGAAAAACACCAGACATGAATGATCGGATCGGTTTCCGAATGAACTACTTCCCCTAGAGCAATATATTTTTCAGTCACAGCATCGCTATTCTACCCCACCCGGAACATTGTGACCCCACGTTTACTCTCCTCGAACTTTCTTACCTCAATATTAAAGAAGATGCTTTAGTTGAAATTATTTATGAGAATTTTCTAAAGTGCGGTTCGAAAAGTACAAGCCTGACTAACTGGTTCCCTTAGGCGGTTTTGAAGGCATCGCCTGAAGATAATGCGCAGATCTCTCTTTTAGATCAATCCAGTTCACAACCATCATTATCAGATTCTTTAAATCATCCAAATCTTGATCCTTCCATTTCCTCGTATAATGAGTCTCGTCGTTACCCAGCCAAGCTGCTCTGGATGCACATTGCTCGATATCTTTTTCTTTAATGAGTTTTATCACTTCACCCAATTTTTTCTCCTTAATTTCTTCTTTTTCAGATGGATCAATCTTAATTAAATAGTCTTTGACTAAAAACTCAAGTGCTTTTCTATATCCTGGACCAGCGATTAACTTAAGACCATTTTCTTCTGCTACTTTTGCTTGGTTATAGATTTTCCCAAACATCTCAGATAATTCTGAAACTGACTTTGGGAAATCCGCAAATTCAACAAAATCCAACAGAAAGGTCGAACTAAGAAACAGCGTATCTGAAATTCTCGACCCATTTAAGTATTTTGCGATAAATAATCGGCGACAATCCTCTCTCGGACATCTAAAAACTACTTGTAAAAAACCTTCATAACTCCTCCATGTTTCAACTCCGTATGAGTAGCAATAGATAGGCTGAATGCCCTTCCCACAACCAGGACATATATCTGGATACTTATCTATTTGGTTGCTCTCTAATTTAAATGTCATTTTGTCTGTGACCCCGAGCGGATTCGAACCGCTGATCTTCTCCTTGAAAAGGAGACGTCCTAGACCGACTAGACGACGGGGCCAATGTGGGCCAGCCGGGACTCGAACCCGGGACACCCTGCTTAAAAGGCAGGTGCTCTAACCGACTGAGCTACTGGCCCGACAAGCCGTATTTTATCATTTTCAGCTACGCACAACAGAAAAAACTTTTCTAGGGTCAGCATAATACAATTGAGATGGATGGCAAAGAAGAAAAATAAAGTAGGACGGGGGAAGAAGATCATCGCGGGTGCGCTCGTCACCGCGGCCATTGCGACGGCAGGCTGGTGGACCATTTCCTCCGGAAAGAGCAAAATTATTGTCCCGACCGAAGTCGCTTCACAAATAATTGATGGTGATACCTTTCTCACACAAAGCGGACAAATGATTAGATTGTCCAATCTTAATGCGCCTGAAACAGGTATGTGTGGATCAGATGAGGCAACTGAAGAATTAAAAAGTTTGCTAACCGACAAGCCGCTTTACCAGAAAGTTATTTTCGTAGATTCTTACAAAAGACTTGTTAGTTTGGTTTATTCTCCCGATGGATCAGTCAATGAGGCAATGCTTCGCTCTGGCTGGGTTCGCTTCGATTCAGGAAATGGTCCAGAAAAAGAGAAGCTTCAGACAGCTCGTCAACATGCTATTGATCATAAACTAGGGATATACAGTGAAAAATGTCTTTCGACCAAGCCAGACAGGCCCGGTTGTGACATTAAGGGAAACAATCGTAACGGTAATGATGAGAAAATATATACTCTTCCTGGGTGTCCAAACTATCCGCAGACCATTCTTCAAAAAGATCTGGGGGATCGTTGGTTCTGCACAGAATCCGAAGCAATCAAAGCCGGTTTCAAACGCTCGGGCAATTGCCATTCAAATATAAAAAGGTAGCTAATGGCGCATATTGCCGAGGCCCCTAGCTCTTCCTGCCAAAACCGGGATTGCTGACGGCAAAAGGGATTTCTTCCCAGTCGCGGATCTTTCTTAGCTTCAAATTCTTTTTCCAGACCGCGTCCATGAGTGCTGTATTCACCCCACGGGCCTTTGCCATTGCTCGCAGGGACAAAAGATCCTTCGGGAAGCACTTCCCGCCAAACCCCCGGGTCGTCGTGATATCCAGATGGGTATCCTTGATGCGTGAGTCAGCCACCACCATCTTTTTCACCTCCTCATACCTCACCCCGATCTTTTCGCAAACGTCATACATCTCATTGGCAAAGATGACCTTGGTCGAGAGGTAGCAGTTGGCCATATACTTGACCATCTCCGCCGTAGTTGGGTCGGTGTAATAGATAGGCACCATCGGCGTGATTGACTGATAAAGAGACGAGACCCGGCGGAACACATCATCGCTTTCGGTTCCGATCACAATTCTGTCTGTATTCACAAAGTCGGACAGGAATGAGCTTTCGCGCAAGAACTCAGGATTGAAGCAAAACAGCACCTTGGGATATTTCTTGATGTATTTCACTGTCGTTCCCGGTGTCACCGTCGACTTGATAATGATAATCTTGTCCGATCCCGAAGCCAGTTTAGCGATTTTGGCCACCATCTCATCCACAATCGATAGGTCAATCCCGGATTCATCGGCCATTGTTGGTGTCGGTAGACCGATGAAGATATATTCGGAATTCGCCACCACCGATTCCAAGCTATCCGTGTTCTTATATTTATCATATATATGGACATTTGCTCTGGAGAAGCCATAATGGACAGCTTGGCCGACGATGCCGTAGCCAATAATGCCGATCTCGAACCTTCTTACCTCGCGGGCGACACTTGGAGACTGAGTCAGAGACAGATTTCTTGCTCCCGATCCCCGTTGGACATAGCCTTTCTCCACCAGGATCTTGATGTAGGTATTCACAGTGGGCACCGATA
>DATDRC010000051.1:0-2261 GCA_035291985.1 Patescibacteria group bacterium | reverse complement strand
CAACCCGCTACCTCTACTCCGCCGCCGCCCTCTATCGTCACCATTTCCGGCCTGGGTGGCTGTTTGATAAATATTTACCGCCCGCTAGAGCGGCCGATCAGATTTACGCCAGCCGGCCTGATGCCTACCTGTCGATTAGTCGGGAAGTCGCCAAAAGGATCAAAGACTATTATGGCCGCCCTGCCGAAGTCCTCTATCCGCCCATCGACTACGATTTTTTTAGCGCCCCCCACCGCCACAAGAAAAGTAATTTCTATTTGCTGGTTAGTCGCCTGGTCCCTTACAAAAAAGTCAATCTCGTGATTGAGGCCTTTAACCGTCTAAGTCTACCCTTAATCGTTGTCGGTATCGGCTCGGAAGAAAAAAAGCTAAAAAAAATGGCCGGCGACACTATTGAGTTTGTTGGTCAGGTCGATGACGTTAAACTCAGACGTTTGTACGCTGGTGCCCGCGCCCTGATTTTTCCCCAGATTGAAGACTTCGGTTTGGTCCCCCTCGAAGCCGCGGCCGCCGGCACTCCCAGCCTCGCTTTTGCCGGAGGCGGAGCCGTGGAAACCATCATCGACGGCTATACCGGGCTCTTCTATAAAGAGCAGACCAGTGGGGCGATAGAAACCACCGTCCACCGCTTTGAATCCGGCCGTCATCAAATCGGCGCCAAAAGATGCCATGAACAAGCGGCCCGATTCTCCGAGGATAGATTTAGCACCGCTTTTTCTGCTAAAGTTAATTCGTTATGGCAAGAGCAGCAGAAGAATATGTCATTATCGTAGCCGGGGGTACCGGTACGCGCCTTTGGCCGCTTTCCCGGAAGGCTCGACCGAAACAATTTCTCAATATCCTTGGCGATCGGTCGTTCATTCAGACGGTTTACCGCCGGGCTCTAAAAATCGCCCCCCAAAAACGGGTCTTTATCGTCGCTCCCGAAGACTACAGCGCCTATCTGAAACAGTATCTACCAGAATTTCCCCAAGAAAATTTCATGGGCGAGCCCGTAAAGAAAGGAACGACTGCCGCCTATGGCTACACCGCTATCTACATTAAACAATTAAACCCGGACGCAATTCTCCACATCATTGCCGCCGATGATTATCTCGAGGACGAAAATAAATACGCCAAAGCCCTCAAGGAAGCGGCTAAAATTGCGCTCGCCAAGGATGCGCTCGTAATCTACGGCGTCAAACCAGCCGACCCCAACACCGGCTATGGCTACGTTCAGGTTGACCTGGGCAGCCGTGACCATAACGGCACCGACTCCTATCTGGTCAAGTCATTCCATGAAAAACCAATGAAGGCCGAGGCAGAGCGCTACCTCCAGTCCGGGGATTACTTTTGGCACGTCTTCGGTTTTACGGTTACCGTCAGCAAACTCCTGACCCTCATTGCCGAGTACGATCCCGCCACCAGCCAGGTCTTGGAACAAATCGAAAGCGACCTCAAACTACCCGCCCGCCTGGAGGCGGAAAAACTGAAAAAACACTATCTCAAGTTTGTCGAGAGCAATATCGATAACCAGGTCCTGGAAAAAATGACCGAAACCACCTATATGGTCGTTTTTGAGGAAACTTGGAGCGACGTCGGTACCTGGGACCACGTCTGGGCCCTCAAGAAAAAAGATGACTGCGGCAATGTCGTCGTTGGTGATCGGGAAAATATCTACACTATCGGCGCGATGAACAATCTGGTCATCCCCGGCAAAACCCCCCTGGCCCTGATTGGCGTGACCAACCTCGTCATCGTCGACGCTGGCGATATCCTGCTCATTTGTGATAAAACCAAGGCCCAGGACGTCAAGAAGCTGGTAAACTTACTCAAAGAGAAAAAGCTTAACCAATATCTGTAAATGTTTTACGAAATCGTCAAACGCACTATCGACATTCTCGCCGCCCTCATTTTGATCATTCTTTTCTTTCCCATCTGGCTGATCGTCCCTATTCTGATCAAACTTGAGTCGCGGGGGACAGTTTTCTATTCTCCCGAACGCGTTGGCCGCTACGGTCTACCCTTCAAAATGCTCAAATTCCGTTCGATGAAAATGTTTGAGATTGACGGTCAGGAGGTTCACGCCGTCGAGTTCTGGAAATACAACCGGGAACTTTTTGAAAAATACAAAACAGCCGGTTGGAAGTTAACCCTCGAGGAAGATCCACGCATCACCCGCTTGGGGAAAATACTGAGACAAACCAGCATTGACGAATTCCCCCAAGTTTTTAACATTCTCAAAGGAGACATGAGTTTGGTGGGCCCCCGCGCCTATGTCA
>DATDRC010000050.1:0-2672 GCA_035291985.1 Patescibacteria group bacterium | reverse complement strand
TCAAGCTCTTTCAGTTCGCCCGCGACGAAGCCCACCGTTTCGCCACCACTTACCACAAAAAAAGACGCCGGATGACAACGATCGGCTAAGCTATACTAAATTTATGAAGACGATTTTGCGGGCCATCTTCCTCAATCTGGTTACCCTCTATCTGGTGGCCATGTTCTATTCCGGCCTGACCATCGAAACCAAGCTGACTACCTATCTGGCCGCCGCCGCCGTCTGGACTCTTCTTAACAAAATCATCAAGCCGATCATCAAGCTCTTGCTCCTGCCCATCAATCTGCTCACCCTTGGCCTCTTCTCCTGGGTCGTCAACGTCATCACCCTATTCCTCTTGACCTACTTCATCAAAGGCGTCGCCATTCTCGCTTACACCTTCCCCGGTATCTCTTACCAGGGCTTTATCATCCCCCAGATGCACTTCAACCTGATCATCTCTTACGTCATCACCTCCTTGGTTCTATCCCTGACCCACCTGACCCTCATTTGGCTTGTCCGGCACTAACCTCTATAATCAAGGCCATGAACCCGCTCCTCCTCCTGCAAATGATCGTTTCTGTCCTCCTGCTTTTGGCCATTCTCATTCAGGCCAACGGCACCTCACTGGGCCGTGCTTTTGGCGGCCTGACCAATTACCACACCAAGAGGGGAGCCGAAAAAGCTCTTTTTTACGCCACCATCATTCTTGGTCTGCTCTTTGTCGGCCTCTCGCTTCTCAATCTGATAAGCAAATGATTAAATTTTTCCGGCGTCTTTTCTGGCTGACCAGTTCTTTTGTCAAGAAATATTACCCGCTCATCCTGACCAGCCTGGCTGTCTCCCTCCTTATCGGTCTCATCGGCAGCCGGGTTGTGACCAAATTGCCGACTCAAACCCGCGCCATCCGCCTGGGCCTGGTCGGTCAATACACCAGCCAGTCCTTGCCGCCCCTGGTCAAAAATATTCTTAACTCCGGCCTGACCAGAGTCGGCCCCAACCAAACTATTGTTGAAAATCTCGCCGGCTGGGAAGTTGCCGACGAAGGCAAGCGCTATATTTTTACTCTCAAACCGGGCCAAGCCTGGTCAGACGGCAGCCCGATCAAGGCCGCCGACATCATCATTAGCATTCCCGACGTTAATATTCAGTTTGCCGCTGACGACAAAATCATTTTCACTCTCCCCCAGGCTTTTGCCCCCTTTCCCTCGGTCTTGACCAACCCCGTCACCAACAAAGCCGGTCTGACGGCCAGTATCTATCAGGTTAATCTAACCCAAAATACCAACGGCGTCCTCTCCAAAATTCAACTCACCTCACCAGATCAAACCATCATCATCCGCCCTTTCCCCTCGACCGCCCAGGCGTTGACCGCCTACAAACTGGGGGAAATTGATGCCATCTACAACTATCCGAAAGTCGGCGATCTAGATTTGTCTCCCTCCGGCACCGTCCGCGAAACCAAAAACTATCATCAGGCTTTAGTCATTTTCTTCAATAATCAGGACCCGACACTCAAAGACAAAAGCATCCGTCAGGGTATCGCTTACGCTCTGCCGGAAAAAAGTTTCGGGCATGACCGGGCTTTGGGACCAATCAGCGCCGCTTCCTGGGCCTACAACCCCCTGGTCAAACTTTACGAGTTCGACGGCCGAAAAGCACTCGACCTGATCAAAAATAATCTGCCCGACAAAAACCAGGTCCTAAACCTTGAGTTGGCCACCATTCCCGCCTACCTTCCGATTGCCGAAAAGATCAAAAGCCAACTCGATCCAAACTTGGTTAGTCTCAATATCAAGGTGGTCACCAGTCGGCCGGACTCGTACCAGCTATACCTGACCCTCTTCGATATCGGCCACGATCCCGACCAGTATGTCTTCTGGCACAGCACCGCCGCCGCCAACAACATCAGTAAAACTAGCGATGAAAGACTCGATAAAGACCTCGAAGACGGCCGCCGCAGCCTGGACCCAAATGAAAGGAAAAGAATCTATACCGACTTTCAGCGCACCTTTGCCGAAGAACTGCCCGCCCTCTTCCTTTTCTACCCCACCTATTCCAATTTGGCCCGCCGCGAAGCTATTTTTGCTATAATAAGTCCCGAACTGGCGCTCTAAGCCGCTTGCGTCAGCCCTGATGCTGAAATTGGTAGACAGGCACGCTTCAGGAGCGTGTGTCGCAAGACATGGAGGTTCAAATCCCCCTCAGGGCACCTGACACCGTAACTTAACAAGCCGAGGTGGCGAAATTGGTAACCGCACTACCTTGAGGTGGTAGCGCCGCAAGGCCTGGAGGTTCGAGTCCTCTCCTCGGCACAAAATTTCTTCCGGCCGCTTAGCTCAGTTGGTAGAGCGCTTCGTTTACATCGAAGATGTCGTAGGTCCGAATCCTACAGCGGCCACCATGAAAAAACAACCCAGGATCGTCGTTATTGGCGGGGGAACCGGCACCTATACTGCTCTTACGGGCTTACGAAAATATCCCCTTGATCTCTCCGTCATTGTTTCCATGACTGATTCCGGCGGCAGTAACCGGGTCATCCGCGACGAGTTCGGTCTTCTGCCAACTTCGGATTTACGCCAAGCCATGGTCGCCCTCGCCGGCCAAGGCGAGGAAGATCTTTTGCGCAAGCTTTTCACCTATCGCTACAACCACGGTATCGGTATCACCGGCATGACCTTCGGCAACCTTTT
>DATDRC010000049.1:0-4578 GCA_035291985.1 Patescibacteria group bacterium | reverse complement strand
GCCTTGAGAATTTTTTCGCAGTTATCCGATCCATAGAGAGCGGAGAACCAGATATTGGTATCCGTAAAAATGGTCAGACCCATTTTATTTCTTTGGCCAGCCTTTTTCTTTGCTTGATGGCTTCGGTTTGAAGCTCTTCTTCTTTGATACCCGAGTCAGCAAAGGCTTTTTGGATTTGCTCGAGAGCGTCCAGAGCCGCTTGTTTTTTGGCCTTGATTACTGCCTGGTCGCCCTTGAGGGTGACGGCCAATTGATCACCTTGATTGAGGCCGAGTCCGGCCAAAAGTTCTCCCGGAAGGGTAACTTGTCGCCTCTGGCGGATGTCAAGAATGTAGGTCATCAGATGTATGATATCAGACGTCTGAGGGGTTGTCAAAATTAGGGCTGGGTGATGATGAAGAAGTCGGTGGCAGAAGTAATTTCCTGATCGAGGGTGAGGCTAGCTTCCTTGGTGGGGTTGGTTTGGCCGCTAACGATTTTTTCGATTTGACCGACGACCAGATTTTCGGGGATTTGTTCGGTGGGAAGAGTAAAGACGGTGGTTTTGGAGTTGAAGGCGGTATCGGAGGGGAGGTTGATGATAAAAGGAGAACTGCCTTTATAAACGTAGTCGCCCTGGGCTCCGGTCTCCAGAGCAACGGCCAGCTTGATCTCCTGGTGGTTGAGGGGGATGACTTTGATAATCGGGGCCTGGACTGACTTGACCAGGCCGACGAGAGAGCTGCCGGAGACGACCGGCTGGCCCGGCTCGATACCGGTAAAGTCCTGGCCCGTAAAGATGACCAGATTTCCCAGACCAACCAGTTTCACCGGCCGAACTGACCAGCGATTGCGAGCCAGGGAGGCAACCAGAGCCTGATTGTCCAGCGCTTGGGTGAGTTGGCCAACCTTGATCTTGAGGAGGGTGTTTTCGTTTTTGAGCTTGGTATTTTCGCTGTAAACAGTTGGCAGGCTAACGATAAAATGGGAGAGTCGGGTCTGACCGCTTTTGACGGCGGCCAGGGGGTGGAGTAGTGGCGAAAGGAGGGGAAAAAGAAGAGAATTAAGCGGAGGAGTGAGGTTGAGAAAACTGCCGACAGTGAGTAAGATGGACAAAAATAACGTGGCGATAAATGAGAAAGACACAAACAAAGAATATCACAGGTAAAATAATTTTGAGTTTCATCTTGCTTTTCCTGGGTGAGGGATTGTTCGCCATGAGCTTGTTCTGGCCGGTGCTTTTTTCGCTGGTAAGGCAGACCAAAAAGACATATTGGTTGGGCTTTGGGCTGGGGTTGGTACTCTCGGTGATGACCGGGACGGCCTTGGGACTGGCCAGTTTGGTAATCGTGGTTGGCTTATTTATTTTTGAGCGCTGGCGGGGGGTTCTGGGCAATAATGTTTGGCTGACCGGTTTGGCGGCGGTAGCGTTTGGCTTTATTGCCGACAAGATTTTAGGGCTATCGTGGGGGCCAGTCGAGGGGCTGACCAATTTCGGTTTGACTTGGTTGCTGATGCGGCTGGGTTACTTCGCCGATGAGATTCAGCTAACGAGTCGATGATCAAGTTATTGCGCTTGGCCCTGGTGGTGATTTTTGCCCTCTTTTTTTCGCGGGCCTTTTTTGTCAGCGGATTACGACACTCATATTATCTGGCCCAGGCGGGGGAGAATCGGGTGAAGACGGAGGCGGTAGCGGCACCCCGGGGGGTGATGGTGGATCGGGGCGGCCGGTTGGTGGCGACCAATATTCTGGTCGACGGTCAGGCGGTTCGGCACTACCCCGGTGGAGAGGTAGTGGCGACGGTGGTCGGCTACCTATCAGAAGGCAAGGGGGTGGCCGGATTGGAAAAACAATATCAGATTGATTTGGCGGGAGTTGCCGGCGAGCGGGTAGTTTCGGAAACAGCCGGAGGCCGGGCGGTGGAAGACGTGAGCTTGCGGGAAGCGGAGCCGGGGAAGAAGCTGCAGTTAAATCTGGACCTGGGACTGCAAACCGTGGCCTACCAGGCCTTGAAAAACAAACTGGCGGCAGTGGGCCAGGGCGGGTCGGTAATTGTTTCGGCCGTTGATGGCGAAGTCTTGGCTT
The DNA here is from genome assembly GCA_035291985.1 of Patescibacteria group bacterium. Classification (GTDB taxonomy): domain Bacteria; phylum Patescibacteriota; class Microgenomatia; order UBA1400; family MFAQ01; genus 2-01-FULL-50-23. Next base: position 2,512 of record DATDRC010000049.1, on the reverse strand, counting down.
TGGTGAGCCTGCCCAGTTTTGATCCGAACCTTTTTATTCAGAATGGTAAACGGGGGACAGAGGGGGGAATTTATACTGGTGTGGACGGGGTGGTTTCTGATGAGATAAAAAAACCCTTGTTTAACCGGGCCAGCGGGGGGGCCTTTCCGCCGGGTTCGGTTTTTAAGTTGGTGCCGGCTCTGGCGGGTCTGTCTCTCGGGGTGATTGACGAAACTGACCTGATCGAGGATTCGGGTGAGATCGTCATCGGGCCGTATCGCTTTGGCAACTGGTATTTCGACAAGTACGGCAAGACGGAGGGAAAAATTAATGTTAAGAAAGCTCTGGCGCGCAGCAACGATATCTTCTTCTATCGTCTGGGAGAAAGGTTGGGGGTAGACCGGCTGACTGCTTTTGCGAAGAAAGTGGGCTTGGGGGAGAAGACGGGGATTGACCTGCCGGGAGAGGCTCCCGGGTTATTGCCGACACCCCTGTGGATGGAGAAGGAGAAAGGCGAGCGCTGGTTTCTGGGGAACACCTATCACTTGGCGATTGGTCAGGGTGATCTGCTGGTGACAGCCTTACAGATTAATCGAATGGCGGCGGCGGTGGTTTCCGGGAAGAAGTGTCCGCCGAGACTGGTGGGCAAATCAGAATGTTCTGATTTGAGCTTGCCCCAGAAAGCGATCGAGACGCTAAAAGAGGGGATGAAGATGGTTTGTCAGGAGGGCGGGACGGGTTTTGTCTTTTTTAATCTGAAAGGAGCGGTCATGTGCAAAACGGGGACGGCCCAGCACGGGGGGGAGGAGGCAAAACCGCACGCTTGGATGGTCGTCGTCATACCCCGGGGGGATACCCCCCAGTGGGTGGTGGTGACGGTGATGCTAACAGATGCCGGCGAAGGGAGCGAACAGGCCGGACCGGTAGCCAGGCAGATAGTCGAGTATGTACTCAAGAACTGATTTTGAGGCTCAGGTTTCGGGTAGTTTTGGTCTGTTTTAGGCAGAAAGGGCCCCGTGTAAATTATGTGTTCAATCGTCAAGAGGTCCGACCTCTTGACACGGCGGCTTGACATTATAAGATAGTCGTGATATATTGCGGATTAATTCGAAAGGAACCACGGGGAACCGAAAAAAATTTTTCGCTGGATTCCTTTCTCCCGAGTAGTCGGGGGATCCTTTCGAATTTCAACTTTATTTCGCCCCTTCGACCAATGGTCGCGGGGGCGTTTTTTATGCCTGTCCGCCGGCGGCGGGACCAAAAAAAGACCCCGCTAGTAAGCGGGGTCAATGCCCTTAGCGGGCCACGAGCAGCGGTAGGAGCCAGGCGAAATAGATGATGGTTTCGGCTGTCAGCCAAACGGCTGAAAGGGCGAGACCAAAGAGATGTTGCCTGGCCATCATGATCATCGTCGTCGCGAAAGCGCCGGCAAGGGCGACCGCGCCGAAGAGAGCCACTATGAGCGCCGGGGCGCCTCCGACAAGGAGTGGAATTAGTGGCAGAACCATCGTAAGAAATGAAACGAACAGAGCTGTATCTGTTCGTTTCCTGACTATTTTAAGCTGCAGTTCGTCGGCAATTACTTCCATGATTGCCTCCTTTTGGCTGGAAGAGTGGCCAGCCTGCATTAGCTATGCTTAAAGCATTGCTGGCAGGGGCTATTTTACACCATCGGCTATACTTTCGCTTCCTTTGACCCCACCACAGGCGGGCGGGGGTTGCCGTCTTTCTAATTAGTAGATATAGTGAACAGTTGTGAAGTTAGTTATTGTCGAGTCACCAACAAAAACAAAAAGTCTGACCAAGTATTTGGGTCGCGGCTACGAGGTGCTGGCCACCATAGGCCATATCCGCGATTTGCCGAAGTCCAAAATGGGGATTGAAGTCAAAAAAGGCAAGCCGGGTTTGCACTTTGTTCCGAGTTACGAATTGGTCGAAGGGAAAGAAGAGACGGCCAAGAAATTGCAGACGGCGGCGGCGAAGGCGGATCGGGTAATCCTGGCTTCCGATCCGGATCGCGAGGGCGAGGCAATCGCCTGGCACACCCAGGAGCTTTTGACCGAAGGCAAGAAAGGAATAAAGAAAGACAAGATTGAGCGGATTACTTTCCATTCGATTACCAAGGAGGCAGTTGAAGAGGCGCTAAAAACCCCACGAAAGATCGACATGAATTTGGTGGACGCCCAGCAGGCGCGTCGGATTCTGGACCGGCTGGTGGGCTATGAACTGTCGCCGGTTTTGTGGAAGAAGGTGAGGCGGGGTCTGTCGGCCGGCCGGGTCCAGTCGGTGGCCGTCCGTTTGGTGGTTGAGCGGGAAAGGGAGATTGAGGCGTTCAAAGCGGAAGAATACTGGGAGATAAAAGTGGCAGTAGCGCGGGAGAAGGGGAAAAAAGAGACGTTTACAGTGGAGTTGGTCAAGGCAAATGGCAAGATGGTGAAGATCGGCGACGAGAAAAAGGCGCGGGAGATCGAGGCCGATTTGAATCAGGCGCAATATGAGGTGGGGAAGATCGAAAAGAAAGAAAGGCATCTTT
>DATDRC010000048.1:0-8369 GCA_035291985.1 Patescibacteria group bacterium | reverse complement strand
AAGCCAAGAGTAAGGGTGAGTCGGGTCTTGGTTTTGGGTGAAAGCTTTTTCGAGCCGGCGATAAGATAGGCCAAAAGAAGTGTCAGAAAGGCGGTGCGGTAGCTATGGCCGGAGGGATAGGAATGACCGGTTTGGATGATGCCGGAGGGGAAATAGAAGCCGAGGTTGTAGCGGAAGAAAAGAGAAGGCGGGCCGGGGTGAAAAAGAAAGATTTTGCCTAAAAGTTCCAGGCCGATGCCGAGAAAGAAAATGGTCAAAACGACCAGGCTTTTTTTGAGACCTAGTTTGGCGAGGGCGAAGACGAGAATGAGGGTAGTCAGTTCGAAACTACCCAAGAGGCTAAAGAAGGAAAGCGGCGTATCAAAGGAAACGGCAAAAAAGTTTTGGAGGGCGACGGTGGTATTTTGATCGAGGCTAGTGAAGAGTCCGAGGGCGACAGGAATGGTGAAGAGGACAAAAGCGAGAAAAAAAATAAGCGCCCATTTAAGCGGTGACTTCACCACTCCAATATACCACCCCGCTTGGCGGGGTCAGGTCGAGGTTAGCCCAGGGCGGCGGGATTTCTGATTTCCTCTAAATAGCCGAGGAGGCGGGAGAGGGAGATGACGGCAGTGGCGCAAACCTGATCAGCGCCGCCGTAGTAGACGAAGAGAGTGTCGTCGCGCAGGACGACACCGCAGGGAAAAACGACATTGTTGACGTGACCAAAACGTTCGGACATCATTTCTGGTTCGAGGAGGGGGTAATCGGTGCGGGCGAGAACGATACTGGGGTGTTTGGGATAAAGAAGCATGGCGCCGACGCGGTACTCGTGATCGGCGGCGCTGCGGCCGTGATAAAACAAAAGCCAACCGTCCTTGGTCATGATCGGTGGAGCGGCAATGCCAATGCGATCGCTGTCCCAAAGTTTTTCCCGAATCATGATTTGGTGGGAGCCTTCGAAAAAAGTATCGCCGGTGAGGTCGAGGGTATCGGTATAGTCAAAAACGATATTTCGGCCGATACGGTGGAAGATGACGTAACGATCGTCCAGCTTTTCAGGCAGAAGACAAGCGTCTTTGTCGTCGATACCGGGTTTACTGATAAGAACGGGTTCTTTCCAGTTCCAGCGGTGATTTAAAAAATCAGCGGCTTTAATCGAGGTGAAAGCAACGCGGGGTGGATTGACGCCGTCGTAGGCGGTGTAGCACATATAGATGACGTCCCCGATCTTGGTGATCCTGGGGTCTTCGATGCCGGAGTTGGCGAAGGGTTTTTTCTTTTGTTCGGCCTCCACCCTTGGCAGGTAGATTGGTTCCGGGTCGCGGGTGCTAATGGTCAGACCATCCAAACTGTCGGCGTGACCGAGGACGGAAGTGTTGTCGAAGGACATGGCCCGGTAGACGAGGTGAATCTTGGTGCCGTCGTCAAAGGCGGCGGGATTGAAGGTGGCCTTGGCTTCCCAGGGATGATCTGGGAGTGGCTTGATGATTGGTTCGCCGGCTCGAGTCAGGCGCGGCAACGGGTGGGCATGATGGCGGAGGGTTTTTTTTAGATTGGAGACGGAGACGGAAATGATGTCGATGGTGGAGTCGGCGGCGCCATAGTAGATTCTTAATTCATCATTTTCAATTAGGGCGCCGGCGGGAAAAACGACATTGGCAACTTGACCTTGTGATTCGTAGTTAACCGTGGGTTCGAGTAGGGGTTTCTCCAGACGGGCGAGGTAGCGGGTGGGATCCTGGCCCGATAGAACGACGGCTTCGATCCTGAATTCCGATTTACCGATCCAACGGTTTTTGATGTAGGAATAGATGAGAAGCCAGTCGGCGCCAAGTTTTAGGGGCGGGGCGCCGACCTCGACCTGGTCGTGATACATCCGTTTGAGGGGCAGGGTATATTTGTCCCGGTTTTCATGCCAGCGGAGCCAAAAATCCGGGTTTCCCAGGTCCTCGAGCCGGTCAAAAGCGGCGATACCGATCAGGGATTGTTGGGTGTCGGGGTCGACGGTCAGGATAAGGGTGTATTTCCCCCCGATTTTTTCGGGAAAGAGGGCGATCGCCTTGGTATTAAAGGGGGTGACCAGTTGGCGTTGGCTGATGGTGTTTAAATCGGGCGAAATAGCAACGGCGCATCTAACATTGGCGGAGGTAGGCGGCCAGTCGGCCAGGGCGGTATAGAAGATATAAAAATTGCCGTCGATGAAGGTGACGCGCGGGTCTTCGCAGCCGAACTTTTCCCAGGCCTCCTGGGGCCTGATGAATTCACGGCGGTTGGTGAAAGTGACGCCGTCATCACTATCAGCGAGGCCGATGACGGAGAGGCGTAGTCTTTTGTCGTCGATGGTCACTTCGTCCCCCATCGCTCGGTAGAGGAGGTGGTATTTGTCTCCGACTTTGATGGGGCAGCCGTTAAAAACGGCGTAGTTTTCCCAAGGATGGGTTGGGTTTGGTCTCAAAATGGGATTATCGGGGTGGCGGGAGACTTCCATTATTTTATTTTTCGGATGAGGGCTGGTTCCAGTTTAGCAAGATGGGAGTGTTTGAGGTTGTTGAGAAAATCGGGTAAGTGGGCGGTGGCGACGCAGACGACGGTATCGGCGGCGCCATAATAGACGAAGAGTGTTTCACCGATGATGACGGCACCGCAGGGGTAAGCCACCCCGGCCTTGAAGCCTTCGTTTTCGTACCTTTCATTTGGTTCGAGAATGGGATTATTAGCCCGATATAAAACCTTCCGGGGGTCGGTCAGGTCGAGAAGCATGGCGCCGATCTTGTAGCGGCGGTCATCGCGCTCGTCGACGGAGTAATAGATGAGAAGCCAGCCGTCAGCGGTTTTGAGGGGCGGGGCACCGGCGCCAATTTTACGGCTGTCCCAGTGATCGGGGCGAATGGCGATCTGGTATTCCCCTTTTAACCAAGTGGTACCGTCAAATTCCAAACTATCGACAAAGTCGAGAAGAATGTTGGGAAAAACCCGGTGGAGGATGACGTATTTACCATTGATGGTTTCGGGGAAGATGACAGCGCTTTTGTCGATGACTCCCGGGGGTGAGATGAGGATCGGTTTTTCCCAGAACCAGCGATGGTTGAGGAAGTCGGCGACGGAAATGGAGGTTAGGGCGATGCGGGGCTCACTGTAGCCGTTGAAGGCGACGTAGGTCATGTAGATTTTGTCTCCGATTCGGGTGAGGCGCGGGTCTTCGCAACCGCCAAAACCACCCCCGGACATAAAAGCGGCAACGACTTTGGTTGGCCTGCCGGATTCCTCAAATTTTTCTTTGGGGATATAGCAGGGCTGGTCATGGCGGTCAGTGATGGTTAGGCCGTCAGCGCTATTGGCATAACCGACGGCGGAAACATAGTCGTGACCTTGGGCGCGGTAGAGAATATGGACCCGGCCGTCTTCGTAAATAGCCGCCGGGTTAAAAGTGGTAAAAGCTTCCCAGGAGTTTTCAGGTTTTGGGGTGATGAGAGGATTGGTCTTCAGCTTGTTTAAGGAGAGGGAAATACTTTTTGACTGGATGGAGATATCGTTTTGGTGGAGCAGATAGGTGATGGCGTAAATCCCCTCGTCGGCAACTTGCCAGTAGGAAATGATCTTGCCCGAGAGTTCGACGGTACCAACGTGAATGATTTCTTTAGACTGCCATTGGGGGATCGGCTTCCAAAGCGGCTCGCTACTGCGCCAGAGGAGGACATCGGGGTCAGCCCGGTCGAAGATGGCGGCGCCGACAAGAGGAATTTTGTCGACCAGACTGTGGTAAAGGAGGAGGATACCGGTTTGGGTGGGGATAACCGACTCGAGAGTGAGGGGACCGGAGTCGTAGTGGTCACTTCGGGGCGAGAGCAGGGGTTCGTCCTGGATCTGCCAGGCGGACAGGTTTTTGGAAAAAGCGATCTTGAGACTGCCTTCGGCGCAGTAAGCGACGTATTCGCCACCACTTTTGATTTCCGGTAGGATAATGGCTGGACAAGGCAGACCGGAGAGGGTAGGCAGAGCTTCCCATTCCAGAAGGTTGTTCATCTTGGCCAGGTTGGGCAGACAAACCTTGGTTTCTTTATGCAAAAAGGTAGCCAAGAAGAGGTGATCAACCCGGGAAAAGCGATAGCTGCTGGTTTGGCTGAGATCTATTTTTTCGCGGTTGGCGGAATAGATGACGCCCTCGGTTGAGAGGAGCTCAAAGTCAAAACCGTTGTCGCTGACGGCTAAACTAAAGGTGTCCTGAGTGGTGCGTGACAAAAATGAAAGATAGATCTTGTTTCCATATTTGAAAATTCCCAGCGATCTGACAAGAGAGCGGCCAATTTTTCCCGGTCCCCGAATTTGGACAGGCATATGAATTATTACCTGATTGATATAGGTATAAGTTCAGTCTAGTTATCTTGAAGGTTTTTTGCAAGCTTAGACTTATCTTGGGTAGCAATTTGGCCAGAGGCCGGTTTTTTGGAGCGACAGAACATAGGTGCCGGTTTTGACGGCCTCTTCAGCGTGATAGCGGAGGTTGGGGTCAGCGGAGAGACCCATTTTAACCCGATAGATTTGCCAGGTCCGGGCATCGAACTGGAAGAGACCGGCATAAGGGCCGTTTTTGGCGGCTGGATTGAGACCGGATTCGCAAAGGACGACGTGACGGACGACATTGGCATCGACGCCATAGAGAATCCCATACTGATCGGTAAAGCCGGAGATTTCGGCGGCTGAAAATTGGGGCTGGGGCTTCGGTGCGGGGGTTGGAGAAACGGGTTGTCCCGCGGGAATACGCGGGATCTGCGCTTCGCTTCGAGGTTTGGGTGTTGGCGTCGGTATCGGTTCTTCGATTGGGGTAGGAGTATAGGTGGGGAGGTTTTCGGTCCCGGCCAGGGGAGAAAGTAGGGTGGAACTGTCGTCCCCTAAGACCGGATTGGATATCATTTCTCTTTGGCCAAAGGCGACAATGGAGAGAGCGGTGGCCAGGGAAATAACGGGAGTTCTCCAGGTCATAGTGCGAATTGTACAGCGAATCAGAAAAGTACTTTTATTTATATTATCCCGTGGGAATTCGTCCCCGCGGAGATACACGGGGTCTACGTCCCGCGTTGCGGGACTCCGAGTTGCCGAGCCTGGAGTCGAACCAGGAATATTCTCCTTCAAAGGGAGACGTCCTACCATTAGACGACTCGGCAATGCAGGTTATATTTTAGCACTCAAGCTTGGGCGTAAGCGGGAAGAAGAGCCAGTTTTTGGTTTAAGACTGAACCCAAGAGGAGGGGTGTGTCCAAATCCGAAGGGGCTTTGGCCAGAAGGCCGGCGGCGATTTCGGGAACACCGGCGCGGAAACTACTTTCGAGGCCGACATTGGCGGCGATTTGGCTGAGGGGCATGAAGGCCAGATCGGTCAATTTGTAACTGTCCAGCTTGTCAATGAGGTGGTCGGGGATGATGATTTGGTGGGTGTGAACGCGAACGTCAGCGATATCAACAATGACTAAAACTTTGGGGTCGGCCGGAATCAAGGATGGGAGGTGCCTGGCGACACTAAGGCTGGCGGCGACTTCCTGTTGGAGGACGCGGAGAATGGAGTCGTGGGCCGATTCGGTTCTTTTGCTGTAGGTCATCGGCAGAGAATATGAACCGAAGGGTTTGCCCAGCTCCGGACGAGGGCTGCTGATGTCGCGGCCGATGAGGGCCACGGTTGGGTTACTCTCCGGGGAAACGATGAGGGCGGTGCCGCGCCGGCGGGTTAGTCCCCGCTTGACGTAGCTAAGAATTCGGTGGAGAGTAACGGCGGAGATTTGAAGCGAGGGGGGCATGGTCTTGTAGAGGGTCTCAAGCGGGAGGTTGTCCTTGGCTAGGGCGGTGAGAAAATAGACGGCTTCGTTGAAACGGCTTTGGGGGCCGGCCGATTTGACGATTCCCCACTGTTTGAGGATGCGGTGGAAATGGGGATAGGAAACGCCGGTATCGTGGGCAAAATCGGCAAAGACCTTATCGACCGAACCGTATTTGAGGTATGAGGCGACCAGGGGTTTATAAAATTCGATTTCCGATTGGCTGAGTCGCAGTTGTCCCATTCGTGTAATTATAGTACGCGGCGTCTAGCAAGCGCTACCTTGGGAGCGGGATACGAGAATTGAACTCGTCACTATACCTTGGCAAGGTATCGTTATACCGATTAACTAATCCCGCTTGATTGGTATATTTTACCGTGGAATGGGCAAAAATTCAAAGCTCGCCATGATACCTTTTGTAAGTTCTGATGCGATGACAATTTGAGCAAACAAGATCACATTTGTTTATTTCTTCAAGAAGTTTTTCTTTTTTGAAGTAGGCTTGGCTTACGAATGAACCTATATTTCCCGTTTTGAGATTCTTATCGCGATGATCAAAGTCCATAACACAGGGTGGAAATTTTTTGCCACAGTCTGCACAAGGACGGTTTTTTAATGAACTAACAAAGTCTCTCTGCAACCTTCGGTTATTTCTGTTTCTTGCAACGGCTCGACTTAGTTGGATGGCGTGGTTGTTGTGGTAATACGCCCTGCCGCGGATTCGTTGACACTCTTTGCAGTGGCTGTAATACTCTCCCGCCCTTTTGCCCCTATGTCGAAGATAGTAATCGGATAATTCTTTTGCTCGGTGACAGTTTGAACAAATCTTCACATATTCAGTTTAACATTTTGTCTGAAAAACAGGGTTGTAGTTTTTGTGCCGAGGGTCAGAGTTGAACTGACATCTGAAGTTTTTCAGACTCCCGCCGTGACCACCTTGGCTACCTCGGCAAACACGCCTATTATACCAAGTTCATGATGGCCTTGGCCAGCTTGTCGGGATCGTGGCGGATAAGGCTGCGGACCAGAGTGTCGCTTTTGGGTTTTTCGTAGATCCGGCTGCTGATCAGATTGGCACGAACAACCTTGGGTTTGGGAGACTGGTTGCTAAAGTCGAGATCGTCGACAACAAGCTCAGCCTTCTCTTCCTCGTAGCGTTCCAGAATATCAGCCCTCAATTTAAATGGTTCGCTAATGAGAATGGTTTGGACAATGCCGCCGGCCAGATATTTATAAAGTTCGAAGAGGTGGTCGCTGGCAGTAAACCCGGCGGTTTGACCGAACTTGGTCATCAGGTTGATAACCAAGACCTTTTGAGCCTTTGATTTGGCGACAGCCTTGGCCACTCCAGCGACGACCAGATTGCTCAGCAGGCTGGTATAGAGATCGCCGGGGCCCATGATGATCATGTCGGCGGCCCTGATCGCCTCGAGCGCTTCCGGGTTGGCCTTCGCTTTCGGAAAGACCTCCAGACCGACGATTTTGTGTTTGCCCAGCGTTTCGTCGGGTTCGTCGATGTGGTGCTCGCCCAGGACTTGCTTGCCATTGTCATAGCGGGCGACCAATTGAGAGTCGTCATAGGTGACAGGGATGATGTGGCCCTCAACGTGGAGAAGCCGGCAGGTTTCTTTAATGGCTTTTTGTTGGGAGCCGAGAATATCGGTCAGGGCGGCCATAAAAAGGTTGCCGAAGGTCATGCCGGTGATACCGATACCGTGGTTGTAGCGATAGGTGAAAAGCTTGCGCAAAAGATCTTCCTCGCCTTGGCCGGCGAGGGCGACCATGGCTTGGCGGAGATCGGAGGTAGGCAGAAGACCGAACTCGTCGCGGATGACCCGGTTACTGCCGCCGGAATCAGTCATGGAAACAATGACGGAGAGATCAAGGGGATATTTTCGTAAGCCCGTAAGAGCAGTATAGGTGCCGGTTCCCCCACCGATAACGACAATCTTTTTTCTTATTTTTCTCGCCATGAGGTGTGGTTAGATTAACAAATAACTACAAAAAAAGCCACCCTTGGTGGGGGTGGTTTTGGACCGGCTTCCTTTCGCAGGCTGGGTGGCCGGCAGAATTGGTTGATCCGAGCCGTCTCAGCGAGACGCTCGATGTCGATTTGGTCAGTTTCCGCGGCGATGGCTTCTGCCAGATCGGTGTCGCCAGCGAAAATGGTGGCCATGACCTGGGTGAAGCCCCTCATCTCTTTTGAAAGAAGAGATTGATAGGTTGCATAGAGGGGCGGCGGTGTCAGGGCCTCGATCTCGGCCGTAATTTGCTGGACATTTTCGAGGTCAAGGCGCATGGCTTCTTTATCACCGGCATCGAAGCTTCCTTGGAATTGCCTCGAGAGCTTGGCGTAGCGCAGTACCAGCTTCTCGGCTTCCATAAGGTAGGCAGCCACAGCCGGGTCGCTACAGGCTTCGAATGACGGCGTGGGCATGGGTGAGGGGGTGGCCGTTGGGTCAGCGAACGAGATGTCAGTGCTGCAGGCCAGAACAGCGATGGCCAGCAAAATCAGTGCCAGTAAAGGCAGTCTCGATTTCATGTTATTCCTCCGTGTTAAGGTTCTTTGAATAAGTTTTT
>DATDRC010000047.1:0-4591 GCA_035291985.1 Patescibacteria group bacterium | reverse complement strand
TGTTTCTTTTGACAATGAAGAAAGAGATCAAGGTGTTGAACGTGGGGGAGAACGACCCGCGGTTACGGGAGTACTTCGGAGATGAGGTGATCATTAGCGCTAAAATCGAGGCTGAGTTGTCAATGTTGGCCGAAACCGATGCTAAAGCATATATGGAGGAGTTGGGGATAAAGGAATCGGGTTTGGATAAGCTGATTCGGAAGGCGTACGAGACGCTCGGAAAGATCAGTTTTTTGACAGCCGGGGAAATTGAGGCGAGAGCCTGGACGATTGATAAGGGGATGAAGGCCCCGGCGGCGGCGGGGGTGATTCACACCGATTTTACCAAGAAATTTATTAAAGCAAGGGTGACCAGTTATGAAGACTTTCTCCGGTATGGCGGTTGGAAAGGGGTTGCGGAGAACGGCAAGTTGCGAATGGAGGGCCGGGATTACGTCATGGCCGACGGCGATGTGGTGGAGTTTATGATAGGATCTTAGAGATGGAAGAACCTACCTGGACAGAGCTTGAAAGGTTTGTTGGAGAAGGGCATAAAGATTCCGCGGTATGTTTGTTGGAAGGGAGTGGTACGAGGATAGACTTTCGAGCGGTGCCAGATGATAGAGATATTGATTCGGGAGTGAGTTTGAATGTTGTTTACGAAAGTAACACAGATACAGATAAGGGAGAAGTGTGGGAGACGGTGCGTTTTTTGGTGATAGCTGAGATTTTGACCGAGAGGGTGAGGTATGTGTTGAAAATGGTGGACGAATTACTTGACAAAGATGAGGTAGAGAGAACTTATTGGCTGGAGGAGTACGACTTATTGGACCAGCGTTGGTCCGGATCTTCGAGAATTAGATTGGGAGTGGGTTTTTGGGGGAAATTGGCTATGGGTATGTTGCCGGAGATTGGGGTGAAAAACTTATTTGAGTTGAGGAATTTATGATCGGGGTATAAGATGTGGGTGTGAATAAAAAAGAACGACTGCTTAGACACGCCAGAGGGGGTAGTGTCGATATAGTAGCGGAGTTGGCGTCGATTTCCGGGGCGGGGTCGGGGGTTATTTTGTATGCACCTCACGAGCGAGCTACTGATTTGGTGGGGGGCCCGGTTAGGATCGCCATAGAAGCCCGAGGAGAGTTAGACGGTCGGTTGTCGGCGGCGGAGTTAACGGCCTTGTTGATTGTCCACCATGAGGTGAGAACTATGGCCGAGTTATTAGCATTTGATTGGCAAAGACAAGAAAGTGTTCGCGAGATTCTGGGTCTTTCCCAGGATGACCAAGAGACAACGGAGGTAATCGAAGGAATGAGTGACTTTATTCACTATCTGGCCTACGCGGCGGGGATTAGAGAAAGGGTTATTCGTGGAGAAGAGAAGCCGCTGGGGATGAATAAAACCGAGTTGGCTCGGGCAATGTGGTGGGATTGTTTTGGGGAGGCGTTGGTTGAGGACGACCTCCTTATCGGCCGAGCCGTTTGCTTGCAGGCGGAGAGGGCGGTTGGCGAGTTGACTAGGCTACGGATGTCAAGCTGGGAGAGCCGTCGAAGTGGTGCGGAGATTGCGGCTGAGTTATACCTGGCGCTTTTGGAGGAAAGCCTGTAAAATAAGGCAGTTATGGAAAAACAATACGAATTGATCGCTCTTTTCCCGACCAAGGTGAATGATATTTTGGCGGAAAAAACCCTGGTTGACATGATCAAGGCGGCGAAATTTAAAGTAGTCGAAGTGGATAAGTGGGGGATCAAGCCCTTGGCTTACCCAATCAAAAAAGAAAACAAGGCCTATTATCTCCGCCTGATAATCGAAGGGGGAGACGCCAGGGTGTTGGCTAAGGCGCTCGCACTTGAGGAATCGCTTTTGCGGCATTTATTAATAGTTTTCGCCGGGAAGGAGAAAAAATGAGCGCCAGGAGTTTGAACAAAGTGCTGTTAATCGGGAACTTGACCCGCGATCCCGAACTGCGCTATACGCCGACCGGAACGGCCGTCTGCACCTTCGGTTTGGCGACCAACCGGGAATGGGTCGATGCTTCCGGACAAAAACAGGAAGGGGCGGAGTTCCACAAGATTGTGGCCTGGACGAAACTGGCTGAGATTTGCTCGCAACTGCTTTTCAAAGGCCGGAAGGCTTATGTTTCGGGGCGGCTGCAAACCAGAAACTGGCAGGGTCAGGATGGTGCCGAGCGGACCACGACCGAGGTCGTGATCGATGAGATGATTGCTTTCGGTGAGGGCAAGGGGGGTGGACAGCCGCTGGACGAGAGTTATGTGCCTGAGGCCAGCGCCGATGAAGCCAGCCAGGTCTTTTCGTCCGAAGAGGTGAGCGCCGAAGCGCCAAAGAAAGCAAAAAATACGAAATCAAAGGCAGAGGAAGTCGCCGATGATATTCCGTTCTAAAATATATGGCACAACCTATCAAAAAGAAAATCAGACGCAGCAACAAACCGTGCTCTTTTTGTGTGAAGAAGACGGAGCCCGACTACAAAGATGTCGAGTCCCTGCGGGTGGTGCTGTCCAACAAAGACAGAATTGTCAGCCGCCTCCTGACCGGTATCTGTCAAAAACACCAAAAGAGGGCGACGGCGGCGGTCAAACGGGCCAGACACTTGGCGTTACTGCCTTTTGACGGTAGACTGTAGTAATGAAGTTTTTAGTTCGAATTAGATTAATCGCTATTGCCATTCTGCTGGTAGCGGTTTCGGGGGGGGTGTCGTATCGGCTGGGTCAGAAATCGGTGCAGTTGACGGCGGCGGGGAAGGCGGACCTAACTATGTTTTGGGATGTCTGGTCAAAACTGGAGACGAACTATCTGGATAAGGGGGCAATTGATCCGCAGAAAATGATTTATGGAGCCATTTCCGGGATGACGGCGGCTCTGGATGACCCTTACACTTCCTTTTTCCCCCCAGTCGAAAATACGAGAAGCAAGGAAGATCTTTCGGGTGAATTTTCCGGAGTGGGAATTCAGTTGGGGTTTGTCGATAAGACCCTAGCGGTGGTGGCGCCTTTACCGGGTAACCCAGCCGAGCGGGCAGGCATCAAAGCGGGCGACTTGATTTTACACATCAAGGACGAAGCGAAGGGTCTGGACAAGGACACAAACGGGATCAATCTGCTGGACGCGGTCGATTACATCCGGGGGCGAAAAGGCAGTAGCGTTACCTTGACGATTTTTCGGGAAAAAGACGGCCAGCCGAAAGATTACGCCTTGGTGCGGGACACGATCAACGTGCCTTCGGTGGAGTTGACCTGGGTGGGGAAGGATAAAAGCATCGCCCAGTTAAAGGTGAATCGCTTTGGCGATAAGACTCTGGATGAGTGGAATAAAGCAGTCAGTGAGGTGATCACTAAGGCTGGCCGGGGAGTTATTTTGGATTTACGTAATAACCCGGGCGGCTATTTGCAAAGGGCGATTGATTTGGGGAGCGAGTTTATCGCTGATGGCGTGATCGTCCAGCAACAGGGGAAAGATTCGACGGAGTCATTCGGGGTCGACCGGCGGGGAAGGCTTTATGGTATGCCTTTGGTGGTTCTCGTCAACCGGGGATCGGCTTCGGCGGCGGAAATTTTGGCCGGGGCGCTGGCGGAGAGATTGGGGGCGAAACTGGTGGGGGAGAAAACGTTTGGCAAGGGGACGGTTCAGGAAGTGCTTGATTTACCGGGTGGGGCCGGCGTGCACATCACCATTGCCAAGTGGAACCTGCCTTCGGGCAAGAATATCCATAAAGACGGCATCACGCCCGATGTGGTCATTGAGTATGTCGCCGATGAGAAAAACCCTCTAAAAGATAATCAGCTGGACAAGGCGATCGAGGTCTTGACGGGCAACGTAGCGAAGAAATAAATTAGCCCTCGTTTTTGCCGAGGTGGTCGAGGGTATAAAGAAGGACAGCAGAGAGATCACCTTCGATGATTTCTTTGAGCGAATACCAGCTTTTGGCCAGGCGGTGGTCGGTGAGACGGTTTTGGGGGAAGTTGTAGGTTTTTATTTTTTCGCTCCGCATACCGCGGCCGACGGCGGCGGCCCGGCCGGACTCGATTTTGGAGAGGCGTTCCTGTTCGGCTTTTTCCCAGAGTTTGGCGCGGAGGATCTCGAGGGCGATCTCTTTGTTTCTGGCTTGGAAACGCTCCTCGCGGACGGCGACGATGATCCCGGTGGGCTGGTGGGTTAGTCTGACGGCGGTATTGACCTTGTTGACGTTCTGGCCCCCCGGACCACCGGCGGTGGTAAATTGCCATTCTAAATCCTGTTCTTTGACCTCAACTGCCTGGGGAGGGATGACTGGAAGGACGGCAACGGTGGCGGTAGAGGTGTGAATTCGTCCGGCTGATTCGGTGGCGGGAACGCGCTGAACCCGATGAACGCCGGACTCGACCGAAAAAGTTTCGTAGGCGCCGTGGCCCCAGGGATTATTTTTAGCGATGGTGATGCGGAGGATATTGGCGTCGATCAGTTCGGTCTTGAATCCCTGGCTTTGGGCGAAGCGCAGATACATGCGGGTGAGGTCGTCGGCAAAGATTTGGGCTTCGTCGCCACCGGCGGCGGCGCGGATTTCGATGGTAGCCCCACCTTCGCCAAGGCTACGGGAGGGCGCAGCGGGGAGGTT
>DATDRC010000046.1:0-2519 GCA_035291985.1 Patescibacteria group bacterium | reverse complement strand
TCATTTGCGGGGGGAAGGTAAGTATCTTGCAGGGCTCGATTGGGCGCATCAGCGGGTAACCGCTGATTAAACACCTGGCTGTATCGGCGAAATCCCGCTTAGCGGGACAACGTCCGAGGGAAGTCAAAGACATGAGAATCTCATCGTCTGCGACCCCGTAGAGACTATACGCCGGGCCCCTGACATTATCAGGGGGATGACATAGTCCGACACTCCGAGCAATCGGAGCAACTGTATACATAATCCTGCTTAATCGGGGAGCGTAACCCCGGCCCCGCAACTCGAGGCCCGCTTGTCGGGCCGAAGATCCCGCAGTCGCAATGCGGGACAATACAATTTCCGTGGCGGAGGTCCCGTGTATCCCCACGGGACTATTTTATTAGGTTCCACCATTTCAGGTAGTTCGGCAACCCTTTCTCCTCCTTTGCCTCGCCACTACCTTGAGGAGAGCGGGTTTCCATCTGCGACAAGACCACCACCATCTCCCCGGCCTTCTGCATCAAGAGCTCGTTTCTGGCCACTTTTTCTACATATTCCCGGGTCTGGACCTCCGCCATCTTCTTTTTCAGCTCCTCATTTTTTACCTGAGCCTCAGCCAGCCTCTTCCCCGACTCATCCACCCGTCGATAAGCCTGCCTGATGTCCAGAATCCCCCGGGCCAAAACCCACGTTAAATACAGACCGATGACCAGGACAAAAAGCTTCAGCCATTTCCTTCCCCGACTCGGCTCCTTGACATGGGATCCTTTAGCTTGTATCATACACCTTATAATATTATCATTATTGTAAATAACTTATATCTTTTCGTATGGACCACAAAGAGACCGATTTTAGTCAAAACATTAAAAGCTTCAAGGCTCAGCTGGAAAGCACCGGCCGCGCTTCTGCTACCATTTTAGCCTATACCAAGGACATCGAACAGCTTGGTGAATTCGTCAAGAAAACGGGCAAAATCACCGCCTCGGCCATCACTTCCGAGGATATCGACAATTTCAAGGCCGATCTAGATAGTAAACACTATACTGCCAAGTCCATCAGCCGCAAATTAAACTCCATCAAAGCCTTTTTCCGCTTCCTCAAGGCCCAAAACTTGGTCGAGGTTAATCCCGCCGCCGCCATCAGTCACCCCAAATACGACCTCAAACCACCCCGAGTTCTCAGTAAACTCGAATATCGTGCCCTGCGCGACGCCTGTCGTTCCGACGCCCGCATTTCCGCCATCGTCGAGATGCTTCTTCAAACCGGCATGCGCATCTCTGAACTGGCCAACTTGGCAATAAGCGATATCGACCTCACCAGTATGAAAATTACCATCCGGGCATACGAATCTCACGGGGAAAGAGAAGTCCCTTTAAATACCGCCGCCAAAGCCGCACTCGAAGTCTATCTGAACGAACGTCCCAAAGGTGGGGCCAAAAACGTCTTTATTACCAAAACTGGTAATCCCTTCCTCGTTCGTAATATCAGAAGCAGCATCGACCGCTTCTTCCAACTGGCCGGAATCAAGGATGCCAAAGTCAACGATCTTCGTCACACTTTCATCGCCCAACAGCTCATGGCCGGTACTCCCCTGGTTTATGTCAGCAAGCTTGCCGGTCACAAGCGCCTGTCGACCACCGAAAAGTATTTGGAATTCATCTCCGAAAAAGGCAGCAAGGAGAAACTTCGCCTCGAAGAATTGTAAATTCAGCGCTTGGTCATCTTTTCCAATCCGTCCAGTGTGATTTTGGCGATAAACTGCAGGACCTCAGACAGCTTAGGTAGACTACCCAGGGCTACCGATAACCACCCGGAAGTGCTTCTCCGTGAATCCTCGATCACCAGCAGGGCCGTCCTGACGTGATTCACCTCCAAAACCTCTCCGGTCTCCTCGTCTTCGATGAAGATCGTTACCGGGTTGCCGTTCTTGCCAATATTGATCTGCCCCGAAACCGCCAGGCTGGACTGGCTCGCCAAGAAACTATCGTCTATCTCATCTAATATCGGCGAGTCAAAAAGCATCTTGTCGGTCTGAACCTTCGGTCTTCCCATTCCAAACGATTATACCAGCTTCAGTTTGGTAGAATACGGCTATCGGGCGACTAGCTCAATGGTAGAGCGTTTAGCTTATACCTAAATGGTTCCAGGTTCGAGTCCTGGGTCGCCCACTATATAATCTAAGCCGTGAATCTCACCATCATCAGCCCCGCCAAGAACGAGGCTAAGAACCTTCCCGAACTTATCAAGCGCACTTTTGCCCTCGCTAAAAAACATTTCCTGAACCTCGAATTCATTCTCGTCGACGACCATAGTAGCGACGCCACCAACTCCGTTATCTCCAAATTGAAAAAAACTTACCCAAGTTTGAGACTAATAAAGAGCGAGGGTCACGGCCCCGGCGCCGCCCTCATTACCGGCTTTCGCCACGCGCGTTTCCCCACGGTCGTCACCCTCGACTCTGATCTTTCCCATGACCCAGAGGTCATTCCCCTTTTTTTACAAGAACTAAAAAGAACCAAGGCCGATATCGTCATCGGCTC
>DATDRC010000045.1:0-4930 GCA_035291985.1 Patescibacteria group bacterium | reverse complement strand
GTCGTCAGCGACCACTTCAAAAATTTACCCAAAGTTGAAAACTCAAACGAGTCCTTCGGTAATAGATTAATCTTGGCTAACTTCGCGGCAGGCATCCAAAACCAGTATATCTATGATTCCGAGCGAAGTCGAGGAACAACCTTATTTTCCTTTACCAAGCAGTTTGGCTAAACGCGACTTTAGGCGGTCCGCTTTTCTCTGCTGAAAAACTTTGCCCTTGGCCGCCCGGTCGATAGCCGAAAAAACAGCCGCCAGACCCTCCGGTTTGGCTTCTTTCCGAAATATTCCGATCAGGTTGATCGCCCGGGTCTTGACCGCCTTATTTATTTGCTGTCTTTTTTTGTCAGCCCGCAGTTTCTTGATGGCGGATTTGATTATTGGCATAGACCCAATTTTACCATAGAATTAGACTCGACTCACCCATATGGTTCAAACACTTCTCGCGAACTCAAAAAAATTTCTCCAAACCGAACATAAAAGCATTCTCTCCGCCGCCTTTGTTATCGCCGCTTCCTATCTCGCCTCGGCCCTTCTCGGTTTGGTCAGAAATCATCTCCTCGCCGCCCGTTTCTTTGGCGGTATGGAAGCCGACCTCGACGTCTATTTTGCCGCTTTTGTTCTCCCCGATACTATTTTCCAGCTTTTGGTTGTCGGTGCCGTCTCCGCCGCCTTCATTCCCGTTTTCCAGGACCACCTGGCCCGGTCAAAAGCAGAAGCCGCCCACCTGGCCAATGCCGCCCTGACTACCATTAGCCTGATCCTGTTTGCCCTGACCACCGTTCTGATCATCTTCGCCCGCCCGGTTGCCGGTCTTCTGGCCCACTACTCTCCCGACAAGCTCGACCTCATGGCCAATCTCATCCGCATTATGGCCCTCGCCCAAATTCTCTTTACCCTTTCCGCTTTCTTAACCGGTATCCTCCAGGCCCAGCGCCGTTTCCTTATCCCCGCCGTCGCCCCGCTTTTGTATAACCTCGGCACCATCATCGGTATCTACTTTTTTTCGGCCCGTTTTGGCATTTACGCCGCCGCTTTCGGCGTCGTTCTCGGCGCTTTTTTCCACGTTCTTGTCCAACTACCCCTCGTTGCCCATCTTGGTTTTACTCCCCACCCCGTCATTCATCCCCGCCACCCCGGCGTCCTGACCATGCTTCGGTTGATGCCTCCCCGGGCGCTGGCTCTCGGCCTCGACCAAATCGAGCGCTGGGTTGCCGTCAATTTGACCTCGCTTCTCGCCGCCGGCTCGCTCTCTATTTTTAACTTCGCCCGCCAACTTTACGCCCTGCCCGTTTCTCTTTTTGGCGTCTCCCTCTCCCAGGCCTCCTTTCCGGCTCTCGCCGCCGAAGCCGCTCATTCCGATCTGACCAAATTCAAGCAAACTTTAGCCAAATCCCTCTCCCAAATTTTTTTCTTTGCCTTACCGGCCAGTCTTCTTGTTTTGATTCTCCGTATTCCTTTGGTTCGTCTCGCCTTTGGTGCCCGCACCTTTCCCTGGGAAGCAACCTTACTGACCGGTAGAAGTCTGGCCTTTCTGGCGCTTTCGATCGCTCCTTTGGCTGTCACCCAAGTTCTCGTTCGCGCCTTCCACGCCCTCAAAGACACCCGCCGGCCGCTCTATGTCGGTGCGCTGACCATGATTGTCTTTACTCTTTCCGCCACCTATGCCAGCCGCTCTCTCGGTTATGGCGTTCTGGGGATTACCGCCGCTATGAGTTTGGGCAATTACCTGGATTTCCTTTTTCTTTATCTCCTTCTTCGCCGCCGCATCGGCCCTCTTGCCATTTCCCGCCGGCTCACCAAAATGCTTATCGCCTCCGCCGCCACCGCCTTCGCTCTTTGGCTCCCGATGCGCCTTCTCGACCAGTTTGTTTTTGACACCACCCGCACCCTGCCTCTGATCGTCCTCACCCTCATCGTCAGCCTGGTGGGCTTTCTTGTTTACCTTTTATTTTGTAAAATACTCCGCATTGAAGAATTGTCTGATGTCGCCGCCCTGGTAAAGAAGTTAGGCAACTGGCGGCGCATTCTGGGTGAATCCGATGAGGTCATCGAGCCACCGGTCAGTGCTTCCTAAAAATCATGGACCGTATCCGCAATTTCTCTATCATTGCCCACATCGATGCCGGCAAATCCACCCTGGCCGACCGGTTATTGGAAATGACCGCCACCGTCTCGCCACGCGATATGCAGGAACAGCTGCTTGACACTAACCCCATTGAGCGGGAGCGGGGGATCACCATTAAGATGGCCCCCGTCGCCATGCACTACAGGGTTTCTCCTGGGATGGTGGCCGGTACTTCGGACTCCTCCCAGGTGAAACCAATTGAATATACTCTCAATCTTATCGACACTCCCGGGCATGTCGATTTTAACTACGAAGTCGAGCGGGCGCTGGCGGCCTGCGAGGGTGCCATTCTCCTCATCGATGCCACCAAAGGCGTCCAGGCCCAGACCGTCGCCAACTATCACTTGGCCAAAAACCTTGGCCTGACCATTATCCCGGCCGTCAACAAAATCGACGCCAACCTGGCTGATGTTGCCGCCGCTACTCGTCAAGTGCAGCAACTTCTTAATACCAAAGACAGTCCACTCTTAATTTCCGCCAAAACCGGTGCGGGAGTGGCCGAGCTTCTCGCCACGGTAATCGAAAAAATACCCTCGCCCCGTGAAACCACGGCTAACCATCTCCAGGCCCTGATTTTTAATTCTTTTTTCCACCCCCACTTAGGCGTCATCGCTTTTGTTCGTCTTTTTTCGGGGGCCATCACGGCCAAAGACCAGTTGCGGTCCATTTCCACCAGGGAAACCTTTACCCCCACCGAAATCGGTATTCTATCTCCGGACCGAATTGCCAAGGCTGAACTAACCGCCGGCTCGGTTGGCTATCTGGTTACCGGCCAAAAAGATATCAGAAGGGTCCTGGTGGGTGACACCATCACCCTGGCCCGCGATCAGGCAGCGCCCGCCCTGCCCGGTTTTCGCCACGTCCAGCCCAACGTCTATTTCGATGTCTTCCCCATTGATAATGCCGCCTATCAGGATTTGCTTGACGCCCTGGCCAAATTGAAACTCAATGACGCCTCCCTGGAAACTAAACCGATCAAATCCCTCGTTCTCGGCCAGGGTGTTCGCGTCGGCTTCCTTGGTCTGCTTCACGCCGAGGTCGTCAGCGAGCGGCTTGAGCGCGAGTTTAATCTGCCCGTCATTTCCACCTCGCCCAGTGTCGAGTACCGGGCGGTTAGCCGCCGCGGCGAAGAAATCACCTTCAACACCCCCAATGAATTTCCCGATCCCGCTTTTGTCGCGACCACCAAAGAACCCGTCGCCCGCGTCGAAATTGTCGTCTCACCGGATTATCTTGGCGCCGTCCTCGATGTTTGTCAGCTCCTCCGCGGTACCCTGATCGATATGGTCTATCTTGACCGGTTGGTCGAACTCTCCTATACCATTCCCATGATCGAGGTCATTACCTCTCTCCACGATCGCCTCAAAAGCGCCTCTTCCGGTTTTGCCTCGGTTAACTACGAGCCCGTCGGCTGGCAAGAGGCCGACTTAGTAAAACTGACGGTCCTCCTCAACCACGAAGAAGCCCCACCCCTGGCCACTATTTGTCTGCGCAGTCAAGCTCGCCCCCGCGCCCTGGCTCTGGCCAAACGCCTCAAGGAAGCCATTCCCCGCCAGCAATTTGAGATTCCCATTCAGGTCGCCATCGGTGGCGAAGTCATCGCCCGCGAGGACATCAAGTCCTACCGCAAAGACGTCGAGGCCAAGCTCCACGGTGGTGATATGTCCCGGAATCGGAAACTGCTCGAAAAACAGAAAAAAGGCAAAGAAAGAATGAAAATGATGGGCCAGGTCGCCCTCCCTCAGGAAGCCTTCCTCGCCGCCGTTCGGAGCGAAGCGTAGATCCCGCGTATGCCCACGGGACCGCGCCGGCCAAGAATAACGACTAGGCGTTAATTTGATACATATCGCCATATATTTTTATCGTATCCCCGATATTGATCAGTGATTCAGTGTGTTGTCTCAACTTCTCATCAACGCCATCCAACCTCTTATTTATTCCAACCAACCTCCCATCTACGCCATCAAGTCTGGTGTTAATTGCCCCCCAACGATTTCTTGATTGGTTCAAGTAACTCTTCGAGCTGTTTAACCATACCTTTATCAGCCATAAATACCCATATCATGTAAAAACCGGCTCAAGTGTACAATACGCTTGGGCTAAAGGACTTTAACAAAGGAGACAACCATGTCGCTAATTGGTGGCAAGACTCGACAAGAAATTCTCTATCCCCATGGACAGCCGGAATGCAGGAAAAAGGATACACCGAAGGCCCGCCGGACTTTAAAAAATGAGGCGTCAGTGCCAAAACCAACCATCACTGTCCGTCGTCGTAAACTGTCGACAAATGAGAAGGCGGTCGCTGAGCTACTGCATCAGCACTATTGCAATGCAGGAAGTCACGAGTCTGATGGCGATTGTCCGTGGCACTTCTCTTCTTGGGACAGCCCTGATGACGTGCGTCGGCACTATCTCAAGAAAACCGAGGCGCTACTGAAAGTACTCAAAGGCGACGCCGACTTGGCGCTGAAAGTCATTGAGGCAATCAGTAGTTAGATCCCAAATAGACACCCGGCAGTTTGCCTGCCGGGTGTCTACTCTCCTCATCACCCACCACCAGAGCATGCTTGCAAAGAAGAACACTAGCCTGTAATATGCGTAATATGGTTAAAACATGTGAGAGAGCCGAAGTCCATTTTGCTATCGGAGAAAAATGTCTTGGGATCGCCTCTATTGAAAGCTTTCCTGAAAATGACGGTCAAATATCATTTTGTATCGGAACACTCAACCTTAACGGTATTGACTACAGGCCCGTCTTCTACTGGGCAGCGGGGATACCACACCTAGCCCTGTTGCGGGAGGATA